>UQUG01000008.1 GCA_900544205.1 uncultured Collinsella sp. | reverse complement strand
AAAGAGAAGAGGCGGGGCATGCCCCGCCTCTTACACCACATCTCTGCGCGCTACCTGCCGACTATGTGAAGCACGCGTATTTGCTCGTTTTGATGAAAACTAGGGTGCAGCCATAAGGCTGCGCCCTAGTTTACTGCGTGTCGGTGTGCCCAGACGGATTGCGCTGTGCCTGGCAGGCGCTCCCGCAGATGGATCGGTTATTTCGCGAATAGGTTCTTGAGGTTGAACTCGGCTTGGACGGTGCGGAGCATGAGGTCGGTGTCGTCGAGGCCCAGGTGCTGCTCGTTGGCGTCGGCGGCGAGGGTGCCACGGCGGCGCGCCCAGTTCTCGAGCGCGGCGGGCGCGGACTCGCGGGGGGGCGAGCGCACGTCGGCGTCCAAGCTGCGGCAGATCTGGCGCGAATCGATGACGATGATCTTGCCGGCGCGGCGTGCCTCGGCGTAGCCGTCCAGGTGGATCTTGAACCAGCTGTCCTCAAAGGCGGCGTTGTGTGCCATGTACGGGTACTTCTTCATAAGCTTGAGCAGCTGCTTTTGCAGCTCTTTGTTCTCGCGGAAGGGCGTTTTGCCGTCGATGTCGTCCCAGGTGATGTGGTGGATATTCGACAGCGGCACATCCTCGCCGCGGTAGATATCGGGCAGGCCGCAGTAGTGTGCCTCGGCGTCATGCGGCACGGCGTCGCTGGTGAGATCCATGATCTCCCAGCCCACGTTGATAATATAGCCGCGCTCGGGCGCGCGACCGGTGGTCTCGATGTCGATGCCCAGCACCGTGCCTTGGATGGGCTTGCGGGCATAGGCCACGCCGAGTGCGTCGCGGTCACCGCGGATCTCGCGCATGACCGATGCGGCGGTACGCTTTTGCATCTTGCCGATGGCGGCGCAGGTGTCGGCGTCGGACAGGCCGCGCGAGAGCGTCGCGGGCGTCACGTTGCGCAGGCGCGCCTCGCCAATCTGGTCGCACAGGTCGCGGTTGCGGTCGGCCAGGTCGCGCACAGTGGCAAAGTCGAAGCCGGGGTCGCCCTCGGCGGTAAAGTACTCGGTCTCGAGCACCTTGAGGGCCTCCTCGCCCTTCTGGCGCTCGGACTCCATGGCGCCGTGGTCGCCGTAGATAAACATGGGGATAAACGGCTGGCGCTCGTATTCGAGTGCTTGCGATACGTTCATATGCTGCTCCTTGGACGGGCCGCGTCGCGCGGCTCGGGGTTACTGAGTTGTGGCGAGATGATAGTTTACCATGGGCAACTATTGGCACCGCGCCCGGGACAACTACAATACCCTAGTTGACCGCTAGGACTTTTACAATGCTGCCGAAAGACACGAAAGGTTCCATCCGTCATGGATTTACTGATAGATATTCTGCTCGACGCTGGCAAGGACACGCTGTCGCTAGTGCCGTTTTTGTTGGTGACGTATTTGGCTCTTGAAACCCTTGAGCACGTTGCGGGCGACCGCGTCAACGGCGCTATCAAGCGCGCCGGAGCCGCGGGTCCGGTTGTCGGATCGTTGTTGGGCATGGTGCCGCAGTGCGGATTTTCGGCCATGGCAGCAACGCTGTACGCCGGCCGTGTCGTGACGCTGGGCACGCTGGTTGCCGTGTTCCTCTCGACCTCCGACGAGATGTTGCCGCTGTTGCTCGCCGAGCAAGTTCCCGTGCAGACCATGGCGATGCTCCTGGCTTCGAAGGCGCTGATCGCGTTGGTCACGGGCTTTATCGTGGATGCGGCTATCCGCGGCCTTCGTCGTAATGCCCGCGCGCATGCGGCGATTCGCCGTACCGTACTGGGGACCGCTGCCAATCCGGCTCATGTGAACTGCGCGCACGACGACCATACCGGGGGCGACATCATTGACGAAGTGGCCGAGGCGGGCGTAAGTGCCGATCACATCCACGAGCTGTGCGAGCGCGATCATTGCGGCTGTGATGAAGACGAGGACGAACACGGTCACGAACACAGCCACGACCATGGTCACGCGGACGAGCACGAGCACCACCACGGCCACAGCCACTCCCACGAGGGCGCGCCCGTTCTGTCGATCATCCGCAGCGCGATCTCGCACACCGTGCAGGTGTCGGTATTTATTTTCCTGGTGACGCTGATTCTGGTCGCCGTGCTCGAGACCTTTGGCGAGTCCGCAATCGAGCAGTTCCTGCGCGGCAACGAAACGCTCGCCGTCCTGGGCTCAGCGCTTGTCGGGCTGATTCCCAATTGCTCGGCCAGCGTCGTTATTACGCAGTTGTACCTCGAAGGTGCGCTGCAGCTGGCGCCGATGCTCGCCGGCACGCTCATTTCCGCCGGCGTGGGCTACCTGGTCCTGTTCCGCACGAACCGCAGCGCTCGCGAAAATGCCGTGTTCCTGGTCATGATGTACGTCATCGGCGCCAGCTGGGGCCTCATCCTATCCGCCTTCGGCCTCTAAGTAGGCCTAGCAAAACGGGCTTCAAAATAGCCATGCTCGGCGCCTGCGCAGTGCGGCGACGCATGGCATTTTGAAGCCCGTTTTTTTGTTAAGCCATGGACCCTGAGCGTCCACACCGCCCAAAACAAAAAGGCAGATTTTTAGGCATGTCCCAAAAATCTGCCTTGGTTAGTGCAGCAGCTCGGTGAGGTTGCGTTTAAAGCGGGCTCGGTCCTCGCTGGTGAAGGCTGCCGGCCCGCGGGTGCGTCCCCCGGCGCGGCGAACCTTCTTTTCCTCGTGGCGAATAAACAGCTGCATGTCGATGGTCGCCTTATCGTAGATGCGCCCGCGCACGCCGATGGCGGCGGCATCGCGTCCGAGCACCATACTCGCCAGGCCTATGTCTTGTGTCACGACCACGTCGCCAGCCTGCAGGCGCTCGATAATGGCAAAGTCGGCGCTATCGGCTCCCACGCTCACATCGAGCGTCGTGACCCAAAAGCCCCGACGCGCGTGCTCGGCGTCGCGCGGATCGTCGCGGCGAATGTGGCGTTCCAGGTTCTGCGTGCTGTTGCCGGCGATAACGACGGCGACGCCCGCCCTCCGTGCGCAGTCGATTGACTCGCGCGTGACCGGGCAGGCGTCGGCATCAATAAAAAGCGTCTTTGGCATCTAGCGCACCAGTTTGCCAAATTGAATGGCGCGAACAATCAGCGTCACGCCAAACACCAGCAACGCGGCACCGCTAAAGATGACGAGCATCTTGGCCGACCACAGCGGATAGATAAACACGAACATGCCCGCGATGATGGAGAGTGCGCCGCTCAGGATGGCGAGGGCGCGGTTAGACGAAAGCTCGGACTCCAGAATCGACATGACGCCCTCGACGATCCAGCCAAAGCCGGCGACGACCACTACAAGCGTGGTGAGCGTCGCGGTCGAGAAGGCCTGATTGCGCAGGATTATGACGCCGCCCAGAATGATGAGCAGGTTGGAGATGATGCTCGTAACGCGCCAGCCGGTGGGCAGCAGCGGCTCGAAAACAGCGGTAAACAGCCTGATCGCGGCCGTGATCACAAAGTAGAAGCCCAAGACGGTCGTTAGGAAGACGAGGGACTTGGCGGGTGCAAACAGCAGTGCGATGCCGGCAACGAGCGCTAAGACGCCCGTGATGGCGTAAATCCAGCGCACGGCCTTGACGGCCTTGCCTGCCATGCTTTTCTCGTCAAATCCAAACGCGCTCGATTGCTTGTCATCGTTCTTAAAGATGCCCATGATGTCTCCTTTCCGTGCGGCGTAAGCCGTAGCTCTTGCAACCAGTATCGCCCAAGGGCGCCGTCGCGTGGGACGGAAAGGGCGAATGGGAGCCTCACCTTCCCGAATTGTTATCTTTGTTCCCGTTTGGATGTGGGATATTCAACAGGTGTAGAACATTGCGGCTCTGTTCGTTATTGCCTACGTTTTAGGTTAGATTTTCTTAAGGACAATTGGCTTTTATTGAGGGGTCCCTATGAACGAAACAGTTCCCGCGGCGCCGTCGAGCGCGGAGTCGATGGCAAAGCAGGGTTGCGAAAAGCTCGGCTTGGAAGCGTTTGATGCGCTGCTCCGTCGTGCCCGTACGTGCCGCCGTTTTGACGAGTCCATGCGCGTGCCGCGCGAGTTTTTGCTCGAGCTGGCGGAACTGGCGCACCTGGCTCCCTGCGGCGCCAATGCTCAGCGTCTGCGTTTTCATGTGGTAAGCGGTGCAGAGGACTGCGCTCGCGTGTTTGACGAGCTTGCATGGGCCGGCGCGCTTAAGGATTGGCCGGGTCCTGCCGAGGGCGAGCGCCCGACCGGCTACATCGCGATTCTGGCCGAGCGCGCCGTTTCGGGCAAGCCCGCCGCTCCCATTACCGAGGTCGACACGGGCATTGCCGCGCAGACGATGATGCTCGCCGCCCGCAGCGCCACGCCCGAGGTGGCAGCCTGCATGTTCAAGGCCTTTACGCCCCACGCGATCGATGCCATGGGGCTCGATAGCGACAAGTATGAGCTCAAGCTGATCATGGCGTTTGGCGTTCCGGCCGAGACACAGGTGATCGATGCGATCGATTCCAACCCCGACGGCTCCATCAATTATTGGCGCGACGAGGCGCAGGTGCACCACGTACCCAAGCGCTCGCTTGTCGACGTACTGGTGTAGTTGAGCGTCACCGCGGTGTGATCCGGCGGTAAACCACCACAAAGGTACCTGTCCCCTTTGCGGTGGTGCGAGGGGAGGACGTGTGGCAGATTTGTATTTGGTGCGGCATGGGCAGACTGAGCTCAATGTGCAGAACATTTTGCAGGGTGGGCACGATTCGCCGCTTACGGCGCGCGGGCGCGAGCAGGCGCTGGCGACGCGCGCGGCGTTTGAGGCGCGTGGCGTGACCTTTGACCGTGTGTATTCCTCCCCGTTGGGCCGGGCGCGGCGTACGGCTGAGCTAATTGCTGGTGAGGGCCGCTCGATAGAGCTGGTCGATGACCTGCGCGAGTGGCATTTGGGCTCGCTGGAGGGTACATCAAATCGCGAGATGCCGCCGCAGCCCTGGGGTGATTATCCGGTGGCCTTTGGTGGCGAGTCTGAAGGCGAGCTCCAGTCGCGCATGGTCGCGGCGCTGTCCCACATCATGGCCAGGCCGCAGCACGACTGTGTGCTGGCAGTCTCCCACGGCTCTTCCTGCCAGGAGTTTCTTGAGTATGTGACTGGCGGGGGAGAGCTACCCGACAACGGTGCCGTGCTTCATTTTGGCTATTGCGACGGTGCGTTTTCGCTCCTTGATTGGTAACGAACGAAAGGACCCCTATGAATAAAGACCTGTATCTGGTTCGTCATGGGCAGACAATATTCAACCTTAAGCGCATTATTCAGGGTTGGAGTGACTCGCCGCTCACGCAGCTGGGATGCGACCAGGCGGCACGTGCCGGCATGTTCTTACGTGCGCGCGGCATTGAACCCGATCATGCCTACACCTCCACACTTCATCGCACCGAGCAGACTATCGCCAACCTGTGGCCGGGCTTGGCGTACGAGCGCCTGGACGGTCTGCGTGAGTGGTTCTTTGGCGACTTTGAGGCCGAGCGCGTGATGCTTATGCCCGAGCGGCCGTGGCGAGATTTCTATCGTCAGTTTGGCGGCGAGGGCCAGATGCAGGTGCGCGAGCGCATGGCGGCGACGATAACCGATCTTATGCGACGTCCGGACCACGAGTGCGTGCTCGCGGTGAGCCACGGCTCGGCTATCAAGGAGTTTTTGGACCACGTGCGGGGCGCGGCGGCCGACGAGCGCGAACGCGTGCCGGGCAACTGCTCAGTGCTGCAGTTTGCGTTTGACGATGCGGCCGATACGTTTGAACTGGTCGAAGTCTTTACGCAGGAAGACTACGCGCGCGAGCTGGGGCTTGAACCGCTCGTGGCTACTGCGGGTCCGCAGCGCGGATAACGCGAGCGCGGCGGCACGGGTCGTCGGCATAACTTCTCGACGCAAAAGGGGCGGAGATGCATGTACCTGCTGCATCTCCGCCCCCTGTTTGTTGGGCTGCCGATTTTTGTGCTGGACGGTCTGGTCTTGCTAGAACCGCGCGACCTGGTGCGTGAGCAGACCCGTCGGAACCTGCGCCGCGCCGCCGCTGACCTGCGCGGCGGGGAAGAGCGCAGCTACGGCAAAGTTGAACGGCTCTTTGCCCGTGTAGGTGCCGGCGGCACGTGCATCGTCGGCCAGGAGCTGTGATGCCTCGACTAGTGCGACAGCGTAGGCAGGGTCGTCGGCCAGTGCCGGCTCCGGCGCCTGGTCGAGCATGGCGCGGATGGCCCCGACGGCGTCCTCGCGCTTGACCTCCCACACGCGGTGCGTAATGCCGGCGGGGTCGGTGACGGCATAGAGTGAAGCGCCCTCTTTTGCGGCGCCGAGGATGATATCCATGACGGGAGAGGCTTCGTAGACAAGCGTTACGGGACGGGGCTGTACCTTGAGGTCGGCGATTGCGCGCGCAGCGGCGGTCGTATCGGCGGCAACCGCGTCGCCGCCCGCCAGCGCACCAACCGGGCAGATCGCCACGACACCCGTCACACGTCCCGGCTCGCCCGAGCATTCGTACACGTAATACGCCGCACCCGGGTCCTTGAGCATCAGACCATCGGCAATGGCTCCGCGCAGAGCATCGTTGCCGCTCATGATGCTGTCCATTGCAGGCAGCGCCTCGAGCACGCGGTCCTGAGCCGGGCGGATGCAGGGAAACGGAAGTGCTTTCATGGGCGGTCCTAACGCACGAGTCGGTTTGTTCGCGGCTTATTATGCCCCAACTTGGCCGCTCGCGTCCCAGAGCACGTTGTCGGCGAGCACGATGAGCACGTTCTGACAACGAACGATATCGGCGTGGGGCACATATTCGTTGGGCTTGTGCGCGAGCGCCAACGAGCCGGGGCCGTAGCTCATGCAATTGCGGTTACCCGTCTTGCTGGCAATGACGGCGGTATCGGTGTAGCCGGTAAAGAAGCCGACGGTCGTGTCCGCGTCCGTCGTATCGTCTGCTGCGCGCTTGAGTGCAGCTAGAAGGGGAGAGTTCGGGTCGCGCTCGATGGCGGGGCGGTCGCCCGTCACGGTGTAGCTGCCATGGCAACCGGGAACGGCGGCTTCGGCGACGGCGATGGCCTGCTCTACCATGCGCGTCGCGGCGGCCGTATCGGTCGGCGGGGTCAGGCGCATGTCGACCCAGACTTTGGCGCGGTCGGGTACGACGTAGGGGCGATATCCGCCCTCGATTTGGCCAAACGTGATGGTCGAAGGCCCCAGCTCATTATGCACGGGCAGCGCCGCAAATGCGCGGCGAAGCGAGCACACGGCCTCGGCCATGGCGGCGACGGCATCCGCGCCCTTCCAGGGCTGGCTCGCATGCGCCGTCACGCCAGCCATTTCAATCTCGAACCACGTACGCCCCTTGTGCGCCACCTGGATCTGTCCGTCGGTGGGCTCGGTGTCCAGCACCCATTCGCGCGAGCCGACCCAGCCAGCATCGATCGCGGCCTCTGAGCCGCGCATAAAATCTTCCTCGTCGACCGAGCAGATGAGCGAAAAGCCGCGACGCGGCAGCGCGCCATCCGCCACCACGCGCTCGAGCGTATGGACCAGCGCGGCAATGGCGCAGGCCAGGCCACCCTTCATATCGCAGGCACCGCGGCCGTAGAGCTTGCCGTCGCGCACGACCGCCCCGAGCGGCGTAATGTCCGCGTCCCAGCCGTCGCCCAAGGTGACTGTATCCATGTGGCAGATGTAGACGAGCCGTGGCTCGTCGCTCAAACCGGGCACGGTGACCATAAGGTTGCGGCGCCCGGGGAGTACTTCGAGCTCTGCAATCTGCACGGCATCGAGTACCGGATGGCTCAGCTGCGCCAATCGTTCCTCAATCAACGCTTTGATATAGCGTTCAATCTCGCCCTCATACGCACCTGGGTCGGAACTGTCGATCCGCACGAGCCCTTGCGTAAGCCGCCAAGCAAAATCTGTATCAACCATAGGCACCTCACAGATAGTTAGGTCAACATACAGATTGTATGCCAAGAAGCGGCTCGGTGCATTTAATGGAGTGCTCACAAAAACGGGGGCGCCTCTCGTGCGAAAGGCGCCCCCGCGGGCATTCAATGTCAGTGACGGGCAGGCCACATGGGGAACTGCCCGTCAGATCAGCCGGCGCTATTTGATTACGCGCACGCGATACATCGACGGAATCTGCTTGAGCGCCTCGATGGTGCTGCTGTCCAGGTGCTCGTCGGTGTCGAACATGGTGTAGGCGTTCTCGCCAGCGGACTCGTTGGTCATACGCTGCACGTTGGCGTTGTCCTTGGCGAGAATGGCCGTGATCTGGCCGATCATGTTGGGCACGTTGGCGTGCAGGCAGGCGATGCGGCTTGCGGCGCGCGCCTTGCCCATGCTGCAGGCGGGGTAGTTGACGCTATGTGCGATGTTGCCGTTCTCCAGGTAATCCTTGAGCTCGCTGATGGCCATGTCTGCGCAGTTGGCCTCGGCCTCGCCGGTGCCGGCGCCCGAGTGCGTGGTGATAAACGTATTGGGCATCTTGACGGTCTTGGGAGTGGCAAAGTCGCAGCTAAACCAGCTGAGCTTGCCTGCACGCAGGGCGGCGTCGACGGCGTCTTCGTCGATGATGGTCTCGCGCGCGTAGTTGATGAGCACGGCGTCGGGTGCCAGCAGGTTAATCTGCTCGGTGCTGATCATGCCGATGGTGTCGGCCTTGCTGGGCACGTGTACGGTGAGGTAGTCGCAGCCGCGGCAGAGATCCTCGAGCGTGCCCACACGCTGCACCTCGCGGCTCAGCACCCACGCGTGCTCGACGGAAATGAACGGGTCGTAGCCGTAAACGTCCATGCCCAGGTCGACGCAGGCGTTGGCGACCTTGGAGCCCACGTTGCCCAGGCCGATGACGCCGATGCGCTTGCCCTTGAGCTCGCGGCCCACAAAGGCCTTCTTGGCCTTCTCGGCATCGACCTGAATCTCGGGGTCGTCGGCGTTGTCGCGCACCCAGTTCATCGATTGCACCACGCCGCGGCTCGAGAGCACCAGCATGCCTAGGACGAGCTCCTTAACGGCGTTGCTGTTGGCGCCGGGGGAGTTAAAGACGACGACGCCCTTCTTGGCGTACTCCTCGACGGGGATGTTGTTGACGCCGGCGCCGCAGCGGGCGATGGCGCGGATGCCCTCGGGCAGCTCGTAGCCGTGCAGGTCGGTCGAGCGCATCAGAATGGCGTCGGCCTCTTCGGCGGTGCTCACAAACTCGTAGCCCTCACCAAACTCGACCTTGCCGTCCTTGGTAATGTCATCGATGGTTTTAATCTTGCGCATGGAAAACTCCTTAGCAGGTTTTGATCTATACAGGGTGGTCTGAGATGGCTGATCGGCCCGCGCGTTGCGGGCTAGTTAGATCGCGGGCTCAAACTAAGCTGCGCTTCGAAGTCCTTCATGTACGAGGCCAGTGCCTGCACATCTTCCATGGTTACGGCGTTGTAGACGCTAGCGCGCATGCCGCCCACCAGGCGATGGCCCTTGACGTTTTGAATCTGGTGTTCGGCCGCGCCTGCGACAAAGGCCGCGTCGAGTTTGGCGTCGCCGGTGCGGAAGGTGACGTTGGCGATGGAGCGGCTGTCGGCCTGTGTGGTGCCATGGAACAGCACGCTGTGCTCGAGCAGGTCGTAGAGCAGGTTGGCCTTGGCCCAGTTGCGCTCGGCCATGGCGGCAAGTCCGCCGGTCTGCTCAACCCAACGGAACACCTTGCCGCACACGTAGATGCCAAAGGTGTTGGGCGTGTTGAGCATGGAACCCTTGGCGGCCTGGGTCTTAAGGTCCAGGTACTGCGGCGTCTGCGCAAAGGCGGGGCCATCTGCGATGAGGTCGTCGCGCACGATGGCCACGGTCACGCCCGCGGCGCCGGCGTTTTTCTGCGCTCCGGCGTAAATGAGCCCGTAGCGCTCAACGTCGAGCGGCTGCGACAGGAAGCAGCTCGAGACATCGGCGACCAGCGGCACATCGCCACAACTGGGCAGCTCGTGGTACATGGTGCCAAAGATGGTGTTGTTCTGGCAGATGTAGACGTAGTCGAGCCCGTCGCCTGCGGCCTCGGCGGCAATGCGCGCATTGATGTCGGCCATGTCGGGGATGCGGTCGAAGTTGGTGTCCTCGGAGCTCGCGAGCAGCACGGCCTCACCGTACTTGGCGGCTTCTTTGTATGCCTTGTTGGCAAAGTTGCCGGTCACGAGGTAGCCGGCGCGGCCGCGGTGCATGAGGTTCATGGGGATGCCCGCAAACTGCAGCGTGGCACCGCCCTGTAAAAACAGGACACGGTAGTTGTCCGGGATGCTCAGCAGACGGCGCAGGGTTGCCTCGGCGTCGTCGATAATCTGCTGGTACATGCTAGATCGATGGCTCATCTCGAGCACGGACATGCCGCAACCGCGGTAGTCCATCATCTCGTCGGCGATCTCGGCGAGCACGCTTGTAGGCAGCGCGGCCGGGCCAGCTGAGAAGTTGTGCACACGTGCCATCTTCTAGTCTCCCTCGTAGTCGTTTGAACGTTCGGGATACTTTAGCACAGTGGAGCGCTAGGCGCGACCGCATCACAGCAAAACCCGAGTGCGCCGCTATGATTTACAGGATGGTTACATGGGGAGAGGTGACCTTACCTGATGGCTCGCATCCGATCTGCCTCTGCCTTTGCTTGTTTCCAGGGGCGCACGCGACTGTTGGTGAGGTCGTCGTAGCCACGCGTGATGGCACGTTGAATGTGATCTTCGTGTTCCTGAATGGTGGTTAGTGCGCGCGTCTGATCAGAAATAGGCTTTACGACAGGCATACGAAACTCCTTACATAGAAGCATATGTATAACTCTATGTTGAATATAGCGGAGGATGGCGTTGGGCGTGTGCGTGCCTGCATTCGTAAGCGCGTTTATCTGGCAAGTGTGATTTGGGGCGACCTCGTCAAAGCTTCTGAGCTGCGAAAATGACCGTTAACCGGATTTAATTTTGTTGCTCAACATTTGACACTCTGGGCGTGGTAACTTTTTTACCAACAGGTATGATTATTGTCATGTGCGCCGCGCCTGCCTGCCGGGTTGCGGCGCACTTGTGACAGCCTTTGACACCCTTGGAGCGTGTACTGTGGATGTAACCACAAAAAGCGTTCGGGGGGGGGGTGCTCACCCGCGAGCAATTCCTCCCGCATGAGATGCGCATCGTCGCTGCCCTTCGTATGCAGGGCGCAAGCGACGAGCAGGTCATTGTACGCGTAAAGAGCGAGAACCTCTTTCAATATCCCACGGAGCGCATGGTCGCCAACCGCGCAACCGTGTGCCTTCGCCGCCTTGACGCCATGGTGCCCACGGACGCCGTTTGCGCCGCGCGCGGCATCGACCCCAAAACCGCCGTCGAGGCTGCGTCATCCCTAACCAGGCTCATGGCATCCGGCACTCCCACGCAGGCGGACCAGGCCATCTTCTACAGCATGATCTGCCGCTACGATATCGTGCGCGAGCTCGTGCTCGTCGAGGTGGGGGAGCGCCTACAAAACTTCGATTATGCCTTTACGGCGGTTGACCTCAACGCCTTTATGACACGCTTTACCACGGAGTATCCGGACGCGGCCCGCTGGACTGAGGCCACGGTCAAGCGCATTAAGGGCTCGCTCCGCCAGACGCTCCGCCATGCCGGCCTTATCGGCGAGGGGCAGGGCACGGAGTCCGAGCGCCTGTCGCCACTCTTCCTCGATTCCGATGTCGAGCGAGCCTTGGTTCAGCTGGGCGAGCAGTCGCTTATCGCGGCCCTTACCGGCAGGTCGGTGATGTAGCGTGGCTCCCGTCAACAGCGCCGTCGACCCTGCTATTACCCCGGCGACCGATCTCACCACCAATATCGGCATCCATTCCCGTAAGAGCGTCGTGGCGGCGCATGTCCGCTCCGAGCACGCCCGTCAGGAATTTGAGCGCCGCGCGCAGCTTCTGCGCGAATGCCTGTGTAGCGAGGACTTTTTGGCTAACAAGGGCATAGGCAATGAGATCGGCTTCCACACCTTTTGCTATGACCCCGCGTTGGAGTTTGAGGCGCGTGCATTATTTGACACCCTTTCACGCGATGCCGAGGCCGACAAGCTTCCGTGCACGCTCAAGGTCGTGAGCCTTTACGACGCCGTGCTGGCAATTCTCGAAAAGCGCCGTGTCCTCAAGGCTATCCCGCACCAAGAGGAGCGCCGCGGTACCCAGCGCGTGCTCGAGGACGTGGCCAAGTTCGCCTCGCCCGAGAAAGTCGCCGCGTACATCCTTGAGCAGACCGAGCCGCACACGCCTGGAGACGTCGTTCTCCTCACCGGCGCGGGCGAGGTTTTCCCGTTCTTTCGCATACACACGCTTCTCCACTGCATGCTTGCGGATTTTGATGAGGTGCCTGTGGTCGCCGCCTATCCGGGCAGTTTCAACGGCTCTTCTTTCCAGCTCTTTAACCGTCTGCCGGCCGACAACTACTACCGCGCCATCGATATCTCGTAAGCACGGCTCCTCGCAGGCAAGTCCCTGCCGCCGGTAACAACCCTTTGCCATAACGTTCCCAAACCCAAAGGAGCACCCATGGACAACACGATCATTCGCGACCTCTTTGCTAAAGACATCAACCGCTCCATCAACGGCGTGGTCAAGGTCCAGGATTCAAAAGATGGGTCCATCCGCCAGGAGCTTGACGAGTACGTGGTGACGCGCGAGTTGCAGAGGCACTTTGCCACGTTCTTCAAGGCCTACGGCGATGCCATCGATGTGCCCACCGACAAGATCGGTGTGTGGATCAGTGGTTTCTTCGGTTCCGGTAAATCGCACTTCCTCAAGATGCTTAGCTACCTGCTCGAGAATCGCCAGATCGGCGGCAAGAGCGCCATCCGCTACTTTGACGGCAAGATCGTCGACCCCATGGTCGAGGCTGCCATGGAGCGCGCCTGCTCGGTGTCCACGCAGGCCATCCTCTTTAACATCGATAGCAAGGCGGGCCAGTGGAAGCAGGGCGATACGGCTCCCACGGCGCTGCTTCGCGGCTTTGAGCGCATGTTCTACGAGGCGCGCGGCTTCTACGGTGAGGACCTAAAGCTTGCAAAGCTCGAGGAACACATCGATTCCCTGGGCAAGACCCAGGAGTTCCGCGAGGCCTTTGAGCGCGTCAACGGCGAGTCCTGGCTCCAGACCCGCGACACCTACAGCTACTTTGAGGACGACGTCGTCGAGGTGCTGCAGAGCGTGCTCGGCATGAGCGAAAAGGCCGCATGGAACTGGCTTGAGGGTTCTGAGGACGAGGTTTTGGCTCCCGATGTCTTTGCCAAAAAGGTCAAGGACTACGTAGACGCTCAGGCAGCGGCCCACGGCGGCAACTACCGTTTGCTCTTTATGGTCGACGAGGTGGGTCAGTTTATTACAAACGACCGGGATCCAAGCCTTATGTTGAGTCTTCAGACCATCGTCGAGGAGCTGGGTGCCGCCTGCGGTGGCCGCGTGTGGGTGATGGTCACGAGCCAGGAGGCCATCGACAACCTGAGCCTGCCCGTGGGCAACGACTTTTCAAAGATCCAAGGCCGCTTCAATACCCGCCTTTCGCTCTCCAGCTCCAGCGTGGACGAGGTTATCCAGCGCCGTGTGCTCGAGAAGACCGCGCCGGCGGCCGATATGCTTGCACAGGTCTACGAGCAAGACGCCGCCGTCCTCAAAAACAACTTTACCTTTGAGGGTGGCTCGCGCTCCGACCTTGCCGGCTTCGCCAACTCCAAGGATTTTGTGGCCAGCTACCCGTTTGTGGGCTACCAGTTTAAGCTTCTGCCCGACGTGATGACCGAGGTACGCAAGCACGGTGTTAAGGCCAAGCACATGTCCACGGGCGAGCGCTCCATGCTGAGCGCGTTTCAGGAGAGCGCTCAGGCCATCCAGCATGACCAGACTGGTGCACTCGTGCCGTTCTGGCGCTTCTTCGACACAATCTCCAAGGATTTGGAGCACGGCATCATTCAGGTCGTCGTCTGTGCGGAGCGCGCGGCTGAAAACGCAGAGGGTCTTGAGAGCTACGATGTCCGGGTGCTTAAGCTCCTGTACTTGATCCGCTACATCGGCTACGTCAAGGCCACGGTCGAGAACATCTCCATCCTTATGATCGATAGCCTGGACGTGGACAAGCGCGCCCTTAAGGACCGCGTCAAGGAATCTCTCGCCCGCTTGGAGCGCGAGAGCTACGTGGCACGCCAGGGCGATACCTATAGCTTCCTCACCGACGAGGAGCAGGAGATAGCGCAGGAGATCGCACGCACCCCGATCGACAACGCGAAGGTGATTGAGTACATCAAGAAGCGCCTGTTCGAAAGCATCTACACTGCGCGCAAACTCAACCGCGGGGCCAACGACTTTCCGTTTGACCGCTATGTGGACGGCTCAATCCACGGTACCAGCATGGGCGGCATGGAACTTTCCGTGGTGACCATGGCCAGCGATCTGGGCCGTTCGGACGATGCCGAGCTGGCATTGAAATCCGTGGATAAGGCCATCGTGGCCTTGAGCGACGAGGTGGATTATTGGGCCCCACTCGTCAACGCCGCTAAGATTCGCATGTACGCCCAGACGCGCAATCTGCAGGGGCTACCGCCGAGTACCCGCCAGATTGTCGAGGCCAAAATGCGCGAGAAGGACTTTAACGAGAAAGAGGCTGACGCCCTTTTGGCTGAGGCGGTGCTCCATGCACGATGCGCCGTCAACGGGCGCATGATTGAGATCCGTGCTGCCAAACCCGCTCAGGTCTTTGAGCAGGTGCTGGCGCAGCTGTGCGATGTGGTCTTCGAAAAGGCCGACTATATCGGCGCGCCGGTCACGAGCGATTCCGATATTCGCTCTACTCTGGTGGGCAACGTTCAAGTGGGGCTCGCTGGCATGGATGCAGGTAACACGCGTGCGCTCAAAGAGGTCGAGGACTACCTCAAAGTGCAGCACCAGCGCCACCTGGATACCGCTATGGGCGATATCCAGCGCCAGTACCAGCAAAGGCCCTTTGGCTGGCGCGAGGTCGACATCGCAAATGTGGTGGCGCAGCTTGTGGTGGAGCAGCGCGCGCAGGTGCTGTTTGGCGGTCAGACGGTTCAAGCTAACGACAGCCGCATGGTGGCGCTCCTGCGCAAGGATGCCGATAAGGCCCAGGTGCGCTTGCGCATGCGCATGAGCGACCGGTTGCTACGCGCCGCGGGCGAACTCATGTGTGACCTGTTTGATCTCAAGACCGTGCCTTCCAACGAGGATAAGCTCGTGGCCGAGCTCAAAGAGCGCCTTGAGGGCTTGCGCGAGGCGTGCCTCGCCATGGCACGCGACTACTACACGGGCATCAAGCCGGCCTACCCGTATCCCGGTGAGGACGAGTGCGAGAAGATGCGCTCGGAGGTGGCCGACGTCCTTAAGGACCAGAACGAGGCCGAGGCGTTCTTGACCACGCTCACCAAGCACGAGGAGCGTTTGCTCGATGCCAAGGAAGACTTTGACAAGGTGGTTGAGTTCTTCGAGTCCAATCAACGAACAGCGTTTGACCACGCCAGGGATTTCTTGAACCGCACCGAGGGTATCGAGTATGCCTCCGATGACATTCCCAGCGCGGTTGAGAATGTGGCAAAGGTGCGTAAGGTTCTCAAAGATCCCAAGCCCTACGGCCGCATTAAAGACCTGCAGCCGCTTATGGATCCCGTCGAGGACGACATGAAAAAGCTGCTGGGCATCCGCCGCAATGAGTTTTTGTGCCGAATCGAGAGCGATCTGCAAGACCTGCAGGCACAGGCTGAGAGTCAAAAGGGCTTTGTCAATCAGGCCAAGGATGCCATAGCAGATGCCGGCGCCAAATACGAGTCGTTCAAAAACCGTGCCCACAGTGCTCAAAGCCTCAACGAGCTGAGTGTTGCCGCGACTAACTGGGCCAACTGGCTCAGCGCAGCAACCAACGGGATGTACGACGCTGTGGATGAGGCCCGCGTGCGTATGGACAACGAGCGCCGCACCACCGAGGTCATGAGTTCGGGCGAGGTGGTCAAGAAGGTCTCCAACAAGGGCGCCGCATCGTCTGCTCCCGTGCCCGCGCCCAAGCCCCAGCGCAAGATCAAGACTGTGCGCCGCGCCGATCTGGCCAAGCCGAGTCGTCTCTTGTCCGCAGAGGACGTGGAGCGCTACGTGGACGACCTTCGCTCCCGCCTTATGCAGGCGCTCGCTGCAAACGACGAGATCCGTATCAACTAACCCGCGGAGCCACCGGTGCCAAAGCGCGCACCGGTGGCTTATGGCGTTTAGAAAGGCTCATCAACCATGAACGATTCTGCTCTTAAGAGCTTCTGCACCTGGGCCCGTACGGAGCTCATCAAAGGCGTGGAGGCGCAGATGGTGCGCTACGGCATCACCGAACCTGCACCTGCGCCCGTTGGGTCCGAGACCGTCAACGGCCTGCCCCTAAGTCCGGCTGAGATTGAGCAACGCGACGAACTGCTGCGCATGCAGGCAGAGGTGGGTCACGAGGCGCTGCGCGACCGTGCGGCCTACACCTGGTTCAACCGCATCGTGGCCATTCGCTTCATGGATGCACGCGGATGGCTTCCCAGCCGTATGCGCATGCTAAGTCGTGCGGACGGCAGCCATGGCAGCGAGGCCGTGGAGAACGCACTGGACGTGGAAATAACGACGGCCGATACCGATCGCATAGCCGAGCTCAAGATGGCGGGCTTGGATGAACCGTTGTGGCGCTACCTGTTTGTTGCTCAGTGCGAGGAGCTTGCCGATTGCCTGCCGGGCGTCTTTGAACGCGTGGGCGGAGCCATGGAGCTGCTGTTGCCCCAGGGCCTCATGATGGCTGACAGTGTGGTGGGCAAACTCAATGCCGTCCTCACTGACGAGGACTGGCGCGAGGGCGTGACCGTTCTGGGCTGGATGTATCAGTACTACAATGCCGACGTTAAAGACGAGTTCTTCAAGTCCAAGCGCAAGGCAGCGGCGGCGGACATCGCGCCCGCCACGCAGCTCTTCACCCCCGAGTGGATCGTGCGCTATATGGTCGAGAACTCGCTCGGCCGTCTGTGGATGCTCAACAATCCGGGGAGTTCGCTACGCGAGCGCATGGAGTATTACATCGAGCCCGATGCTGAGCACGAGGACTTCATTCGCATTTCGAGTCCCGAGGAGATAACCCTCTGCGACCCCGCATGCGGCTCGGGCCATATCTTGGTCTATGCGTTTGAGCTGCTCTTCCATATGTACGAGGAGCGCGGCTATCGTGAGCGCGAGATTCCCGAGCTCATTCTTACTAAAAACCTTGCAGGTATGGAAATCGATTCCCGCGCGGCACAGATCGCGGAGCTGGCGCTTGCCATGTGCGCCCGCGAGCACGACCGTCGCTTCTTTAGGCGTGGCGTTCGTGCCGACGTTACCGTGCTCTCGAGCATCCCGCTAGGGGAGGACGAGCTGCCGGGTAACAAGAAGCTCGCCGAGGAGCTGAGTCATTTGGGCGAGATCGGTTCGCTGCTCAATCCCTCAGAGGACGAGATCGATGAGCTCAAGGCTGCCGCCGCGAGTTGTTCCGAGGACCTTTTTGCCGCTACGGCCAAAACTAAGCTCGAAAGCGCTGCCGCCACCTGCGAGAAGCTGTCCCGTCGTTTTACCTGCACCGTTGCGAATCCTCCGTATATGGGCAGCAGCAGCTTTAATCCATTCATGAGCAAGTGGATCAAGAAGAACTACCCCGACGTGAAGAGCGACCTGTTCTCTTCGTTCATCGTGCGTATTATGGACTTTGCCGGCGAGCACGGCGAAATCGGAATGATGACTCCGTTTGTTTGGATGTTTATCGGTAGCTACGAGAAGCTTCGAAATAGGCTTATCGATGACAAGACCCTAACCACGCTCATTCAGCTCGAGTATTCTGGCTTTGCAGGGGCAACCGTGCCTGTCTGCACATTTACCTATCACAATTCGCATATCGATGGCTATAAGGGCGGATACGTTCGTCTTGCCGATTTTACTGGCCCCGCGGTTCAGGCCCCCAAGGCGCTGGAGGCAATCCAAAACCCCGTCTGTGGTTGGTTCTACCGTCGCGACGCGGACACCTTCAAACAAATCCCCGGCACCCCCATATCCTACTGGTTGGGGGATGGGCTATTGGAGGCTTATTCCTCCGGACGATTTATTGACGAGGCGGCTCATCCTAAAGTCGGGATGCAAACTTCGAATAACGAAAAGTTTCTACGTTTGTGGTGGGAAACAGATTGGTCACCGACTCAAAACGATTCGAACCATAAGTGGATTAAATACCTTAAGGGAGGTAAATATCGAAAATGGAACGGCAATCTAGAGTATTTGCTTTTCTACAACAATGATCCGAATTACATCCTCGAGCAACCCCATGCCCGCGTTTTACCGCTCGAAATGCTGCGAAAGCCTAAGATTACATGCACAATGCTGACGTCGGGAAGACCTGGCTTCAGGTCTGCTCCTGAAGATTCTTTTTATGACATTGCGGCACATTGTTGTTTTCCGAAGGAGCCACAATTCAATTATATATTGGGCCTGTTGAACAGCTCTCTTTCTGCTCTGTGTCTTTCGGCGCAGAATCCAACGATGAATATGCAGGTGTCTGATATAGCTTCGGTCCCCTATGTTGAAGGCGACCCGAAATCGGTGAGCAAGGTGAGTGGAATCGTTGCCGAATCGTCAGATATTTCGAAGATTGACTGGGACTCGTTTGAAACCTCTTGGGATTTCAAACGTCATCCGCTGTTGTAGGTGAGCATTGTGACCAAATCCTACAAACTTGTCGAAGAGACGAAACGAACTACAGCGGAGTGTGCTGAAAAGTGGAACGCCGATAAACGAGATGTTTCCGCCTGGTGTAGGGCTGATTTGATTTATGGTGCGGTAAAAGAAACCTCTTTCCCATTCAGGTGGATCATTCCCTGTGATGCGAAGCGTCCCATAGATGCATGCATCATTAGGGAACTGCTGTGGCAGATTATCGAGCTTGAAAACGAGCGTATTTCCGAAATCGACGTTTCTGTTTGGGGTATTCCTGCAGTCGATGTTGCTGGGTGCATTCAGTCGTTGAAGGATGCCGATTATTTGGCGTTTTCACAAGAAGGTGTTGGCTTACAAATAACGAAAAAGGGCCTTGCTTTGATTGGCCGCGGTCAGCATGACAAGGCTATGAATGAGACGCCTACGGCACTGAAGTGGACTGCCGATGCCGTGGGTATTATTGCCGGAAGTGCAATAGATCAAATTATCCAAAGATAAGCTTCTTCCGCAAGGACGCTGTAGTTTCGAAAGGTAATAACCATGTCTGATTGTTGTATTTATGAACCTCAAAATTACGACCCACAGGCGGTCGATTGTTTTCTGCGTGGTGAGACTAGAGAAATATGCATTGAGCTGAAGTGCGTTGAGCAGGAAAAGTCAGAGGACTTTGCGATTACGGATGCGGTTTTGCAGCTCGATTTAATAAAGTGTAGGGAGCCACACATGTGCGACGTTCCCGCTCATAATACCCCTTATTTTGATCCATCTGGTTTAGCGAAGCTTTCATTTTTGATTACCGAGAAGACAGTCGGTTCGCAAGATTACCATGCGATTTGTCGCTGTGGGGCCGCTCACCATCTGTTGGGGGGCTCTCGATTGCTCCTTGTAATTTCGGAAGGGAGCGAATCTCGAGAATGCGCATTTGAGTTTAGTCCAGCATCGGGAATGTTTGGCAAATGCGTGTGGCATGAAGTCGATTTGCAAGCTTCCATTTGATAGGAGAGCGATTTCATTTCGCGCAACTAAGACGAATTAGCTGCTTTCGAACGAGAAATTCGTCGGCGCCGCGCGGCGCATAGGGCTTAACGCCGAGCCTGATTCCTTTACGGCGACCGATTAATTACAAGACCATGGAAACGAAGGGCGGCATAATGGCAACGCTTTTGGCCGATAAATACGAGGCTCGCAAGGCCGAGGTCAATGCTCGCTTCGAGCAGCTTCGCACTAACGAGGAAGAGCTCAACCGAATCTTTGCCAAGATCTACAACATGGATGGTGAGGTGCCCATCGAGGTCGAGGATAAGTACGTTTCGGTGGCGCGCATCTTTGATACCGCCGATGAGATCCCCGAGAGCTATAAGGGCAACAAATACGTGCGCACTAAGCGCGATGAGATCACCTCGCTCATAAGCTATGCCGTGGGCTGCATGTTTGGCCGCTATTCGCTGGATGTGGACGGGCTGGTCCTGGCCGATCAGGGCGCCACAGTCGATGACTATCTGGCCAAGATGCCCAACTCTGATCATGTGACCTTTATGCCCGATAGCGATAACGTGCTGCCCATTACCGATGACGAATACTTTGACGACGACATCGTGCGTTATTTTATCGACTTTGTGCGCACCGTGTATGGCGAGGAGACGCTTGAGCAGAACCTGACCTTTATTGCCGAGGCACTCGGCGGCAAGGGTACCTCGCGCGAGGTAATCCGCGCCTACTTTTTGAAGGACTTCTTTAAGGACCACTGCCAGACCTATAAGAAGCGCCCCATCTACTGGCTGTTCGACAGCGGCAAGAAGAACGGCTTTAAGTGCCTTGTTTACATGCATCGCTACCAGCCCGACCTGTTGGCTCGCATCCGCACCGACTATGTGCATGAGCAGCAGGAGCGCTACCGTGCCCAGATCGGGTATGCCAACGATGCCCTTGTCAGTGCCGAGCGCGGCGAGCGCGTGCGCTTGGATAAGCGCATCAAAAAGCTCAACGACCAGCTCAAAGAGACCATTGCCTACGAGGAGAAACTGCACCACTTGGCAGACCAGATGATTAAGATCGACCTGGATGACGGCGTCAAGGTCAACTACGCCAAGTTTCAGGATGTGCTGGCGAAGATTAAGTAACTGCAGATACGGTAAGGATATTCATGCCCAAGATCGATGTAGAAGAACAGCTCAAGCTGCGATTTTTGCAGCCGTTGCCCTCATGCGCGCCGCGCCGTGTTGTGGTTTGGCACGATGCGGACGGCGAGTTTGCTCCTGAGTTTGAGCGATTGGCTGCCGAGGGTTTCGACGGCGTGTGGGCCGATGCCGGCGTAATGCCTGCTCACGGTGACTTTGAGCGCCCGGTGCGCTTTGTTGAGGCCTGCGAGGGCCGTATGTTTGCCGTCAAGAAGCTCATCAACCGCGATGACCTTGCGAGCGATATCTTGCTGTATCGCCGTTGCCCGCGCGGCAGGCTTGAGGGTGATTGGCTTGCCGATGTTGAGCTGTATGCCGATCAGTTCCAGGCTGACCATCTTTCGCTTTTGGCCGATCAGCTGGGCATCGAGAATATCGACGCCGTGCGCGAGAGCCTGCGCGAGCACAAGACGTTCTTTGATGCCAAGACCCGCTGCGCTAAGTTTGCCGCGTGTGTTCCGCATGCCTCGGGCGCATCCGATATCGAACTCGGCATCCTTACGGTGATTTTTGGCGGTAAAGAGCCTGGTGACGCGCGCCCCGCGTTTGTGCTGCGTGGCTGTATGACCATGCTGCTGCACGAGGGTCCCGAGGCGCTGGCTGAGTTGGCGGACAAGTACTGCGTGCGCGATGTGCTCTCTGTCTTCATTGTGCGTTGCTATGGGTTTGATGGGCCGCTTTACGAGCGTGACTCATTGCTTATGCTTGCATCCCATGTGCTCCTTACGGCGGCATCAACCGCGCTTCCCGAGGGAGCGCTCAAGGGGCTCGAAAGCTATGTGGCTCCCGCCTACGGTCCCTATTGCCTTGAGGCGGTGCGCACGTGGGACCAGGCCGCCGATACCCAGGCATCGAGCGAGGACCTATTTGAGATCTGTCGTTTGGTGGAGGATGTCCGCGGGCTCTTTGCGCGGTTTGAGGCTCTGCCGATCGATGTGCTGGCCTCGCTTGATGTGTTTCCGTGCGTCAATGAGGCCGTGCTCTCGCAGCTGTTCTGCTCGTTTGCCCAGGGCGCGGACCGTGTTGAGGATGCGCGCGCCTTTGCGGCGCGTCGCTGCGACCTAAGCTGGTACCGTCGTGTCGAGAGCTACTTTGACCTGCTTGCCGCTGTGGCCGATATGTGCGCGTTTAGGCAGGCGCACGCGGGCGGCTTCCATCTGGCGCAGCCCCAGCAGGTGTGGGATGCCTACACGTCCGATTGGTATGCCATGGATGCCGCCTATCGTCATATGTGCACCGCGTATCTGCGGGCGCGCTCCGTCGAGTGCGATGTACTCGAGGAACCTGCCCGCGCCGTGGCGGACTGGGCGGAGAATCTCTACAGCAACTGGTTCTTGGCGGATGCCAATGCCTGCTGGGCGGCTGCTGCGCAAGGGGAGTGGGCCGATTGCGGCTACATCGATGGCCCTGCGCGGCAGAATGAGTTCTACTGGCATGTGCTGCCCACCTATGTGGGCTCTGCTAAAACGACAGTCGTTATCGTGAGTGACGCGTTGCGCTATGAGGTGGCCCGCGACGTTGCGGCGCTGCTCGAGCGCGAGCGCGGCGGCAACGTCAAGGTTTCTAGTATGCAGGCGGTCTTTCCCTCCATTACCGAGGTAGGTATGCCTGCGCTGCTGCCACACCAAACGCTTGAACTTGCAGCGGATGGCTCGTTTGTGTTGGCTGACGGCATGCCCACCGCAACGACTCCGCAACGCGAGGCCGTGCTTACCCATGTTGAGCCCACGGCCCGCGCTTTACGCTCGAGCACATACCTCAACATGACGGGAACCGAACGCAAGGCGCTGCTCAAGGACTCAAAACTCGTCTACCTCTATCACAACAAGATCGATGCCACGGGCGAGAAGGCCGCTACGCAGGATGACGTCTTCGGTGCCTGTGCGGACGCCGTGGAGGAACTTGCCGCATTGGCGCGACGCGTGTGCACCGACGCCCCGGGCGCGCGTGTTGTTATAACGGCGGACCACGGCTTTATCTACACGCGTCGGGAGCTCAGCGAGTGCCAGATGCTCGGCAAGCCGGACCTTTCCGTCCTTGACGCTCCCGTCATGTGCGGCAAGCGTCATCTGGTGGTGCCCAACGAGGCCGTGGACGAGCTTTCGGACGAGGTGCGCGGGGTGTTTGTTAATGTTGACATGGGACGTTTGGGCGCCGGTTTTGAGGGGTTTGCCCCGCGCGAGAATGTGCACTTCAAGCGTCCCGGCGGCACTAACAACTACGTCCACGGCGGCATGAGCCTGCAGGAGCTCTGCGTGCCCGTTATCGGTTTTTGGCGTGCGCGCTCGGGTTCCAAGGACTTTGTCGACACGCGCGCGGCGACGCTGCGCGTACTAAGTGAGGGACGCCGAGTGACCAACTCGCTCTTCTCGGTCAACTTGATCCAGGAAGAACCCGCCCAAGGCAAGGTTTTGCCGTGCGAGTACGAGCTGGTGTTTACCGATGCAAGTGGCAACGAGGTGAGCGATACGGTCAAGGCGCATGCTAACAAGACTTCTGTTAACTCGCAGGAGCGCGTGGTGCATGCCAAGTTTGCGTTGCATGCAGCGGATGGATTCTCGGCCAAGGGTCCGTACTATCTGGTCTGCCGCGAGCGCGAGACGGGCAAGATCGTTTGGCGCGAGACGTACACCATCGCTGTTTCGTTTGCACCTGTTGCTGATTTTGGTTTTTAGGAGTGTGCCCTATGTTTGATAGCAATGACGACAATCTGTGGGAAGTTCCCTCGATTGATGTTGACGTGCCTGCGGCGGCTGCGGCGCCTGTGGAGGCCCCGGCGGCTGAGGCTGTTGCGCCTGCCCCGGAGCCGGTTGCTGCCGCGCCCGTTGAGGCTGCGGTGAACGCCGAAGACGGATTCTCGACCGATGGCTATGCCCAGGCTGTGGCCGAGGCCTCCGAGGAAGACGGCTATGACATGGATGGGCTGGACGGCAAACTGCTCGAGCACTTTGCTGGCAAGATCGTGCGCAAGGACCTGACGGCCCTTATGAAGCGCGGCGCCAACGTGCCCACCTTTGTGCTGGAGTACCTGCTGGGCATGTACTGCTCAACTGACGACGAGGATGCTGTGGCAGAGGGTTTGGAGCGCATCCGCAGGATCCTCACCGATAACTACGTGCGTCCCGACGAGTCCGAGCGCATTAAGTCCAAGATTCGCGAACTGGGTCGTTTTACCATCATCGACAAGGTGACGGCCAAGCTCGACGAGTACAAAGATATCTACGTGGCGTCGTTTGCCAACCTGACCATCGAGCCGTTTGTGATGCCGGCCGAGTACGTGCGCGACTATTCCAAGATTCTGCAGGGCGGCATTTGGTGCATTATGAGCATCGAGTATCGTCATCCCGTGGATGAGGAAGACGAGTTTGGCATGGAGGTCTTTGGCGACGATGCGCCGCGTCGCTCCAAGGCCAAGCGCAAAAAGCGCGGACCCGAGGACTCTCCGTTTAGCGTGGCGTCGCTCACGCCCATCCAGATGCCCAACCTGGACCTGGATGCCATGGTCGACGAGCGCCAGTACTTTACGCGCGACGAATGGCTCAACATGCTGCTGCGCTCGGCTGGCTACGAACCCAGCGAGCTTTCCGAGAAAGAGCGCCTGCACTTTATCGAGCGTATGGTGCCGCTCATCGAGCGCAACTACAACCTGTGCGAGCTGGGTCCCCGCGGCACCGGCAAGAGCCATATCTACAAAGAGGTCTCGCCTTACGCCATCTTGCTTTCGGGCGGTCAGACCACCACGGCCAACCTGTTCGGCCGCATGAACTCCATGCGCGCCGATCGCGTGGGCTTGGTGGGCCATTGGGACTGCGTGACGTTTGACGAGGTCGCCGGCATGCGCTTTAAGGACACCAATGCCGTGCAGATCATGAAGGACTACATGGCGAGTGGAAGCTACGCGCGCGGCCGCGATCAGATCAACGCTGATGCCTCCATGGTCTTTGAGGGCAACATCAACGACACCGTGCAAAACGTTCTTAAGACCACGCACCTGTTTGATCCGTTCCCGCCGGAGTTTAACAACGATTCGGCCTTCTTCGACCGTATCCACTATTACCTGCCGGGCTGGGAGATTCCCAAGATGCGCTCGAGCCTGCTGACCGGGCATTATGGCCTGATCACCGACTGCTTGTCGGAGTTTTGCAAGGAGATGCGCCGCAAGGACTTTACGCACCATATCGACCGTTACTTCCGCTTTAACAGCGACTTTAACAAGCGTGACGAAATCGCCGTGCGCAAGACCTTTAGCGGCCTTGCCAAGCTGCTGTTCCCCGACGAGGCCATGGACAAGGACGACGTACGCTGGCTGTTGGACTACGCCATCGAGGGCCGTCGCCGCGTAAAGGAGCAGCTCAAGATTATGGCGGGCGTTGAGTTTATCGACGTTAACCTGGGCTATATGGATGCCGACAACCCGCAGGACGTGCACGTGGTGCGTGTGCCCGAGCAGAGCGAGGACACGCTGATTCCCGACGGGCCGCTGCTGTCCGGCCATGTGTTTGGCGTGGGCAGGTCGCAGGGCGGCGAGGTTGCCGTGTACAAGCTGGAGAACAAGGCCGTTGCCGGCGAGTGCAAGTTTAAGCACGAGGGCGTGGCCTTTAACAAGCCGGTGCGCGATACGCTGGAGGCCGCGTTCGACAACTTTGTGAACCTGGCGAACCGCGTGGCGCCAGGCATGCACATTGGCTCCAAGGATTACCTGCTGTTCTACAACGACCTGCAGAGCAAGGGCCTATCCGAGGAAGTTTCGCTCGCCGAGTTTGTGGGCCTGTGCTCCGCGGCGTGCAACCGCCCGGTGATGCCCGCGCTGGCGATTCCGGGAATCTTGCGCATGTCGGGCTCTATGGACGAGATCCGCGGGCTCGAGGACATTATGCGCGTGGCCAAAAACGCCGGTGCTAAGCGCGTGATTTTGCCGCTGAGTGCCATTGCGGGCCTACAGAGTGTTTCGTCCGAGATTATCTCGGGGTTGAGCCCGGTGTTCTACATGGATGGGGACCCGGTCGACGCCGCGAAGAAGGCACTTGATCTGTAGGAGTGCGGGCGTGCGGGCTTGCGTGCGCGTGGGCCCGCGGGCGTATTGGCGTGTTCGGGTAAGGAGGCCTTGCCATGGCGGACGAGCGTTGCGTTGGCGAGCTGCTCGACGAGCTGTTTGGCTTTGAATCGGTAGCCAAGCGTCAGACGGCGCTTGAGCAGTACGATCGCGGGGAGCTGGTGCGCAAGGCGCGCTCCCGCGAGCTGTTAGGTGTGCTTAGGGGCGTCGAGGCTTCCGAGCACGCTGCGCGCGAGTCTGCCGTGCGGGCTGTTGACGGGTATGTTCGCCGTGTTGAGAGCGCCGCGCTTGCACGCGCTCGCAAGCAGGCGGGCATTGTTGGACCGC
This sequence comes from uncultured Collinsella sp., assembly GCA_900544205.1. GTDB lineage: Bacteria > Actinomycetota > Coriobacteriia > Coriobacteriales > Coriobacteriaceae > Collinsella. The sequence goes on along the minus strand of UQUG01000008.1, from coordinate 16,078 downwards.
TGCGGATGGAGCGCCGCTATGCTGCCTTTTTGCGCATGGAGGACAAGGCCGAGTTGCTGGCCCGTTTGGAGCAGACGCTTGCGTTTATCGAGGTAAAGCTGCGTGCGAATACGGCGGACAAGGTGCGCACGGCGTACGATGCTGCGGGGGCTATGGTGCTGCATGACGTGGCGCGCCTGAGTGGCGTGCGCGTTGTGGACGCCGTGCCCCTGGATGCCGATCTACTGTGTACGCAGCTGGAGCAGTTGCGTTGTGCCGCCGACGCGACGGACCTTGCGGGTATGATCACGGCGACGTTTGAGTCCGAGCTGAGTGCGACGGGGTCGCTGGGCGCTGACGGGTTTACGGGCGATTTGGCTGGCGATGTTGCTGGTGACGTGGCGTTGGAGCGTGAACTTACCAACGTGCGCGGCGCTGCGCAGCGAGCGCGCTTGGCGGCGCAGGCGTATCGGGCCGAGCGCGCCGCCCGCGTTGCGGGGAGCACGGTGGAGCCCACATCGTTGCCGGAGTCTGCTTGCGTTGCGTGCGAGATGGCGTGCGATGCCGGGGAGCTTTCCGAGTTGCTCGCTCAGGTTAAGAAGTCGTTTGAGACCTACCGTCGTGTTGTTACCGACGGCGGGTTGTTCTGTGCGTTTGGCTCTGACTCGCCGCATGGGATTTGCCGGGGCTCGAGCTATTTCGACTATGATTCTCGGGTTGACGAAGACGTGCTGGTGGGCGAGTACGACGGCGCTACCAGGTACGATGTTCGGCGTGAGGTGCCGATTCCCGAGCTTGTGGATGAGGTCTCGGCCGAGGGCGGCGACTCGCTCAAGGTTGCTGTGGCACGCATGCGTGAGTTTAACGGGCGTCGCTACGATGGCGTGCTGGATGAGGATCCTGCACGCCACGTGAATGCGTTTTGGTATGGACTCAAAAAGCTCAGCCAGTATTGCGAGGCCGCCGTGCGTGTGGAGGAGCGTGCTTGGGATTGCTTTATCGATAAGGTGCAGTTTGCCTACGATGAGCCCGTGGGGCGCCTGGCCACTCAGATGGACGACAAGCAGGTTGCGGCTTTTGTTGCTGCCGTGGATGAGCTCGGTATTGATGAGTAGGGTCCTGGTCTGGTAGGAGGTTTCATCATGAAGATCGACGTTGATGTAGACCAGCTGCGCGAGAGTCTGCTCGACCGCGCGGGGAGCGCGGCGGGCGTGGGTTTTCCTGCTGCCATGCTCGACATGATGGATATCGAGGATGAGTCCCCTCAAGAGCTTCTAGACCGAGCCGAACGCGAAGGCCTCGACCTCCGCGACTTTGCCGTCGATGACGATTGCGGAGCGTCTGACGACCGGTAACCCCGGGTCAGTTCATCCTTTTCTTCCTGAGATATAAGAGAAATCCCTTTTTGAACGTCCTTCGGGTTCCAAAAAATAGTCGATCAGTCTTTGTATCTTCCTTGCTGTCAAACTTGATAGCCGTTAGCTCGATCGTACAGATGTAGTCAGCAACTTGGAATAGCCGGTAGGCTCGTGGTGTGGCTTCTCGGTATACGATGACATCCCTTGCTAGAACGTACTCAAGCGCAGAATGAATGACCTCCGTTACAATCGGTTGGCCGTTGTCGTAGTAAATCTTAACGGTGTCGTATCGCTGGAAGAATTCCAGATGGTCGAAAAGTTCAACTGTGAGGTCTCGCCTCATTCTCTCCGCGAGACCGTTTTGATTGCCGGCGAATTTGCTCATTCGGTATTGCAGACAGAGATAGCGTATGGGGAGATGCTGAATGAACGCGCGAAATGCGCTCAACATGTGCCTTCGCTGCTCCTTAGGAAGATCTTTGTAGTCGCCGTTTCCATTCAGTAGGGGTCCTGCATGAAAAGGCGTAATGGGAAGCGAGGACTGCGACAGGGCGCGCTCGTAGCGGTCAATGCGTTCAACGATTGCATCGTTTTGGTCGTGAAAAACGAGGGTGACGAGGTAGTAGTTGGAGACGCCTCCGAGGTCGCCAGATTCGTCAACAAAGACGGAGAGTTCGCTCATGATGGGCCTCCATTTTTGCAAAAAAATGCCGGGGGTAAGACCCCGGCTCTTGGAGGCCCCTCTTTTGGAGGGAACCGTATTCTTTATACCATGAGATAAGGGGTGCTTTCAAGTAATATTATAATAAGCAAACATATGTTCGTCAAACTACCTGCGAAAAGTCCTTAGCCGTCCAGAGGTTGGGTAGAGCGGCTCGTAAATTGCTGACGCAATGGGCCGGCGTTTTCCCGAGAAGTATTTAGTCTTGACTCGCATAAAAAATGCCGGGGGACATCCCCCGGCTTTTTTCATTTCGGTGTCAATTCAAATGTTTTTCAATCCATCCCCTCAATAAGTTGCGGTGAAATAGGGACTGAAATGGCTGTTCAGAGGCCTATTCAATCCCTATTTCACCGCAACTTATGGGTGGGGATGGCTACGACGCGAGCGTGGCGATGACGGCTTCGTCGCCGGCGTATATTAGGGTGTTGCCGTCGGGGATGATCGTTTGGCCGTCGCGCTTGAGCATCACCACAATAAACGGATGCTTGCCTTGCGGCACATCGCGCAGGCGCAGTCCCGCCAGGCGACCGTGGGGTGTCACGGTGACCTCGCGCAGCGTAACCTCGGCACGCTCTTCAAACGTCGGGGCAGCCATAACCAGAAGGTCTCCTTCCTCAATCACGGTATCGCCGTTGGGTAGTACCGGGTGCGCGCCGTCGCGCAGCACCAGGACTACGAGCATGTTCGTCGCGCTGCCAATGTCGGCGAGCGAGCGACCGGCAAACGGATGTCCCGCGCCCACCTTGAGCTTTACAAACGACATGCCGTCTTCGTCGCGGTAGTCGTTAAAGGTGCGGCGCACGTCGCCGGTCGCATCGATCATATCGAGCTTCTTCGCCACCGCCGGCAGCAGCGAGCCCTGCACCACAATGCTCGACACGGCAATCACAAACACCAGGTCAAATAGGTCGTGTCCGCCGGGAACGCCGGCCACCACGGCAAAGAGACTAAAGACGACCGAAGCTGCTCCGCGCAGGCCCGCCCAGCTTACGAGCGCGACCTGGCGGGGGTTCGTCCTAAACGGCGCCAGCAGCATGCCTACGGCGATGGGGCGGCTCGCAAAGAGCATAAACGCCATGAGTGCCAGGCCCGGTAGCAGCATTTGCGGCAGGCGTGCGGGTGTAACGAGCAGGCCCAGCAAAAAGAAGATGGTCATCTCTGCCATCTCGGTGAGGGTGTCAAAGAAGTGCGCCATCTCGACTTTGCCGGTGATGTCGCTGGCACCCAGCACAATGCCGGCCAGGTATACAGCCAAAAAGCCGTTGCCGCCCAGGTAGCTCGGCAGCGCGTAGGCGACGATGGCCACGGCGAACAAAAAGATGGTCTGCGCGTCCTTGGCCGTTGCGTGCGCGCGTTCAATCAGGCGGCCCGCCGCCCAGCCGATGGCAAGGCCCAGGCCCACGCCCAGGATAATCTGCTTGGCCAGCAGTGCGGGAATGTTGATGTCGCCGCCGGCCGCGAGTGTAGCGAGCACCGCGGTGAGCATGTACGCGACGGGGTCGTTGGAGCCCGATTCGACCTCGAGCAGCGAGTCGGTGCCACCCCTCAGCGATAGGCTGTGCTCGCGCAGCACGCTAAAGACGCTCGCCGCGTCGGTGGATGCCACAACGGAGCCCAGCAGCAGGCCCCCGACCCAGTCGAAACCCAGGGCGAAATGCGCAAACGCGCCCGTAATGCCGGCAGTGATGACGACGCCGAGCGTGCTCAGCAGCACCGCGGGCACGGCGACGGGTTTGGCGCGGTCGATGTTGGTGTTAAAACCGCCGTAGAACATGATAAACAGCAGCGCCGTGCTGCAGACGGTCTCGGTGAGCGCGTAGTCGCTAAAGTCGATGTGCGCCGGGCCGTTGACGCCCAGCAGCATGCCGAGCGCGATAAAGATGAGCAGGGTGGGGAAGGGGAGCTTTTTACCGACGGGTTTGATGGTCAGGCACAAAATGATGACGAGGCCGATAAAGAGAAGTATCTGGTTCATGGATAGTGTCCGCTCCTGGGTGGTTGGCGTGGCACGGTCAGTTGCCTGCGGTTATTTGTACCCAAAGACGGTGGGTTTATGGTGCTGGATTGCAGGCGTGCGCGATATCGTCACAGGAGACCGTTGGAATGACTGTCGTTTGTAAACCCTTCCCAGCTTTATTACGACGGAGTACAATGGGTAACGTTTAAGTTCAACTTGAAGTTTTAGTTGCGGCACCGGGCTTCGGCCGCAATGCAAGGAGAGGCGTACCATGGCGATCTATGTGACATCTGATGCTCACGGGCACGTGCGTGCGCTTGACGAGGCCCTGTCCAAGATTTCGTTGACGTCCGACGACACGCTGTACGTGTTGGGCGACATGATCGATCGCGGGCCCGATCCGGTCGGTGTTATTAAGCTCGTGCGCTCGCTGCCCAACGCCCGCGTGCTCAAGGGCAATCACGAGCAGATCATGCTCGATGCCATCATTGGCCAGGATCCGCTCGATGCCGAGACCTGGGATATCAACGGTGGCTGGACGACGCGCGAGCAGCTCAACGACATGGAATTTGAGGCATACGAGGAGCTCGTGCGATGGATGGCCGCGCTGCCGCTCTACGCGGTGGTCGAGACTGCCGAGCGGCCGTACCTGCTGGTGCACGCCGGCATTCAGACCGAGGCGGCGCGTGCGTTTTTGCTTGAGCATGGTGTCGATTGCGGCGACGGCAGGGGAGCGGTCGATGCCGATCGCGAGCTGCTGCAGCAAATGCTCGCCGTACAGTCGTCCGATGACTTGCTCTGGATTCGCCATGGCTATTGGGATGCCCCGACGGGGCTGCTTTCTGCCGAGGGCAAGGGTTCGGTCGTGGTGAGTGGCCACACGCCAACGGTGTCGCTCGGGCGTTATTGCGAGGTCGGTGGTCTTGCGGGGCTCGATGAGGAATCGGGACGAGGGCAGATCGTGCGCTTGGGCGGCGAGGACACTGCCGGCGTGCCCGATCGCATCGATATCGATTGCGCCGCCGCCACCGGCTCCGAGTTCGGTCGCGTGGGCATCCTGCGGCTCGATGATGGGGCGGAGTTCTACGCGAATATCAACCCGGGCGAATAATCGGTGCAAGGGGTAGCTAATTTTGGACGGGGCCTTTTTTGACTACTTTTGCCCTTCTGCCCGCAAATTGATTTTTCAGGGACGGGGATTAAATAATCATTTGGCTGCCCGCTGGCTAAGTGAGTAGACTTTTTTGGAAATGCCGAGCACCCAACATATTTGCCTCAATAAAACCGCTGGTCACGGACTTGTGCTTTGTCGGTGTGGTCCGGGATTCGGTAAAAGTCTACTCACTTAGTTTTGCGTGTCCGCAACGAGACTCCAGCCGGGGTGATTCCACCGCAAATTAGCTTCTCCCATCGCCGCAATTAGGCGCCGTACGGATTCCGGTCCCTCTCTATGCGTTGGCGGATGTGGCGGTACTCGATAATCAGCAGCACCAGCAATAGGGCCATAATCGCCAGGTAGCTCACCACGGCGCCCATCAGACCAAGCAGCTTAATTAGGATCACCGGCAGCACCACGCTCACGGCAAAGCAGATCAGGTAGATCTTGGTGACGTCGCCGGCGTGGCGCAGCACCGTGATGATGGCGTAGATAAAGTCGATAGCCGCGGTGACGCCTCCGGCGACAACCATCAGCAGCGCCAGCGTGCGGTAGCGCTCAAAGTCAAGGCCGTACATAAAGCTCATGATGGGGATGCCGGGACCTGCCATAAATGCGGCGCACACGCCGGTGATGACCACGATCAGCGCCATAACGGCAACAATAATCAAGTCAAAGCGGCGACGCTTGCGCGGGTTCGCCCAAATGCTCGACAGGCGCAGGAGCTGCGGTTTATAGATAAATCCAATGCTCAGCAGAATCGCCTGAGCCGGAAAAAACAGGGCATTAAAGTACAGCTGATACTTGTAGGCCAGCGTGCCTTCCATCACAAACTTGGGCATGCTCTCAATAAGGTTGAACAGGAACAGTGCACCAAAGAGCGGGGCGCACTGGACAAACAGGTGGCCTACCTCGCGCAGGCTCACGCGGCGCGATTTTTCGGTCTCGAGCAGGGCGAGCGGGGCGGTGACCAGCGCGAGCGAGGCAATCGCGGCAATGCCCATGGCCATGGCGGCGATGGGCATGCTGCGCGTAAGGAACAGCGCCAAGCTAAAGACCGCGATGACGCCGACGGAGCGCAGCGTTTGGCTCATGCCGGCCAGGTAGAGCTTGTCGGCCTGCTGCAGGCGGCCTTCGTATACGTCGGCGATGCCGTCGATCACCTTATAGAGATAGACGCCCAGGCCGATCGTTGCCATTTGCGCGTCGTAGCCGCGGGCGCTGCTGTACACCAGGCCGCATACCAGCGCGAGCGCTCCACAGAGCCAGCGGTTGAGCTGGTAGGAGGCAAAGCTGGTGGTCTCGTCGATGTCCGAGACCTGGAAATTGCGCACGCCGTAGTTGCACGCGATCATAATGAGCGTGCCGGTAACGAACGCGATGGAGAACTTGCCGGCTTCCTCGGCGCCCACGAGTTGAGTGGACACGATGGTGAGCAACGGAAACGCCATGCCCCACACAGCAGTGCCCAGGGTGTTCCACAGGTAGTCGCGGCGGGTCGCGTGCTCTTCGTACTCGGCCTCTTGCGTGGAGAAGCCACCGCCGTAGACGGCTGCGAGCAGACGGTTCCACCAGGCGTTGACCATGCGACGGATGGGGCCCGGCTCGCGGTCGTGCTCGCGGCGACGGCGCGTGGCCTGGCTGCTGTCGGGGCCGCCGGCGTTGCGCTGGCTCAGCTCCTGGATGCGTGCAAGCTCCTCGGCGGTGTGCGAGGCGGGAAACAGGCCGTTTTCGATGCGTCCGCCCTGCCCGTGCGCCCCGCTGCCCGATACGGTGGGGTCGGCGACGCCGTTGCGGCGGGCTATGGCGCGACGGATGCTATCGAGGGGCGTGATGCTCAAGGCGGTTCCTTTCTATTGCTGCGCCTTAGTATAGTCGCGACAGTGTCGGTTCGTGTTTTTGAACAGATTGTTCAATATATTCGGCAGGCGGCAGCAATTTGTCGGTAAGCGTGCGGTATTCTGTTGAGGTTTTGTGACACCCCGATGCCGCCTTCGCGGTACCAAGGAGCTTTTACCCATGGACGTCGCCGCATTTTTGCTGGCTCTTGTGCCGATCATCTGGCTTGTCGTGATGCTGCTGTGCTTTAAATGGCCGGCCTGGAAAGCTGCCATCGGCTCGTTTGTTCTTTCGTGCGTGCTTGCCTTTGCGTGGTGGCACCTGTCGGTGGCGCAGATCGCCACGGCCTCGCTCGAGGGCTTTTTGATGGCCCTGTGGCCGATCGTGCTGGTGATTATCGCCGCGGTCTTTACGTATAACCTGTGCGTGCGCACGGGCGCCATGGACGTGATCGGCAGCATGATCACCTCCATCAGCAGCGACCGCCGTCTGCTGGCGCTGCTCGTGGCCTGGTGCTTCGGCGGCTTTATGGAGGGCATGGCCGGCTTTGGTACCGCCGTCGCCATTCCCGCCGGCATGCTCGCGGGCTTGGGCTTTGAGGCCGTCCCCGCCGTGCTCATCTGCCTGCTGGCCAACGGCGTGCCCACGCCCTACGGCTCCATCGGTATCCCGACGGTTTCCGTTGCCGACCTGGTTGGTCTGGATTCCCTGCACCTGGCGACCGTTCAGCTGGTGCAGCTCGCGCCGTTCTTTGTGGTGATGCCGCTGTTTATCGTGCTGGTCGCGGGCCGCGTTGCCGATGATCAGGGCAATGTTGCGAGTGTGGGCGAGCGCCTGCGCGGCGTGGCCGGTATCGCGCTGCTCTCCGGCGCGTCCTTTGCTGCCGCGGCCCTGGTCGTCGCCATGTTTGTGGGCCCCGAGCTTGCCGTGGTCGTGGGCTCCATTGTGTCGCTCGCGCTGACCGCTGCGCTTGCCATGCGCGCCGAGAAGTCCGGTCACCTGGATGCGCGCTTCCATATGAATATCGAGGCCGGCGAGCAGCTTACCGTTAAGTCGGCGCTTTCGGCTTGGTCGTGCTTCATCCTGATCTTTGTGCTGCTGCTGGGTACCTCCAACCTGGTGCCCGCCGTGCATGCCGCGCTCGCGCCGTTTGCGAGCCACGTCCAGGTGTATTGCGGCGAGAACCCCGGTACGCTTACGTTTTCGTGGATCAACACGCCGGGCGTCTGGATTTTCCTGGCGGCGTTTGTCGGCGGTGCCATTCAGGGTGCTTCGCCGCGAATGATGGGCGAGGTGCTGGCCGCGACTGTGAAGCAGATGACGCCGACGGTGATCACGATGCTTTCGGTACTGGGCTGCGCCAAGGTAATGGGCTATGCCGGCATGATTTCGTCGATCAGTGCGTTTTGCATTGCGGTCGCCGGCGGCCTGTACCCGATTCTGGCTCCGTGGATCGGTGCGGTCGGTGCGTTCGTGACCGGTTCGGGCACATCTTCGGGCATGCTGTTTGGCCCCATTCAGAGCCAGGCTGCCACTGCGCTGGGTGTGAGCGACTACTGGATGGTCGCGTTGAACGCCCTGGGCGTCGCCGCCGGTAAGATGATCTCGCCGCAGACACTCGCCATTGGTCTTGCCGCCGTGCACGTGCGCGGTAAGGATGCCGAGCTCCTAGGCGCGGTGCTGCCCTACGCTGCCGGCATGCTGGTCCTGATGAGCGCCATAGCCATGCTCGGCCAAGGCCTGCCGCTGTAGTCGGCACTTAGGGACGTTCCTTATGTGCCGGCACTTTGGGAACGTCCCTAAGTGCCGGCATCTGGGGACACTCCTTGAATGTTGCCTGTTCAAGAACGTCCCCAATGACTAGGCCGCTTGCCTGCGATTTTTGACCGTTGGGCGGGCTTGCCGCCCTTGCCGCAAAAACGTTTTTGCATATCGGGTACAACGGGCTTTACGTGAGTAAAGTGCGCGCCGCGTCCATGTGTCGCGCTTTTAAAGGAGGCCCCATGCCTGGTGTTACCCCTGCAGAAGTACTGTCCAACTTTGGTCTTACGTTGGTCGAAGATCCCGCCGAGAGCCAGCCCCGCCTGCTGGTTGACCTACCGGCGGCCGAGCTCGTCGAGTATGCCATCCGGCGCGAAGAGGGCTGCATGGCCTCTAACGGCGCGCTTGTGATCGAGACGGGGGAGCGCACCGGCCGTTCGCCCAACGACCGCTTTATCGTCGACACGCCCGACGTGCACGACAAGATCGCCTGGGGCGCCGTCAACCGCCCGCTGTCCGTCGAGAGCTACGAGGCCATTAAGGCCGGCATCGTCGACTATCTCAACGAGCGCGATGTCTTCGTCACGCGCGGCATGGCCGGCGCCGACCGCAACCACACGCGCCGCCTGCTCGTCGCCTGTGAGCGTGCCAGCCAGGCGCTCTTTATTAAGCAGATGCTCGCTCGTCCGCTCGCCCGCGAAATTGCGCGCACCGGCGAGCCGGACTTCTGCGTCCTGGCCGCCCCCGGTTATCAGTGCGACCCTGCGATTAAGGGCCTCAACTCCAGTGCCGCCGTGGTCATCAACTTCCAGGAGCGCGTGATCCTGGTCGCCGGCACCGGTTACTCCGGCGAGATCAAAAAGTCCATCTTCAGCGTCATGAACTACCTGCTGCCCGTCGAGGATGACGTGCTGCCCATGCATTGCTCAGCTAGCATGGACCCCGTCACGCACGAGACCGCTGTGTTCTTTGGCCTGTCCGGCACCGGCAAGACCACGCTTTCGGCCAACCCCACGCGCCTGCTGATCGGCGACGACGAGCACGGTTGGTCCGACATGGGCATCTTCAATATCGAGGGCGGCTGCTATGCCAAGTGCGAGGGCCTGGATGCCTTCCACGAGCCCGAGATCTTCAACGCCGTCCGCTTTGGCGCCATCTGCGAAAACGTGGTGCTCGACGAGAACCGTAAGCCCAACTACGACGACGTCTCGATCACGCATAACACGCGCGTGGCCTACCCCGTGGAGCACATTCCTAACGCGTGGACCAAGGGCATGGGCACCACCCCGAGCGTCGTGCTCTTCCTGACCTGCGACGCCTTTGGTGTGCTGCCGCCCATCTCGCGCCTGACGGCCGACGCCGCCATGTACCACTTTGTGACGGGCTTTACGGCCAAGATTCCCGGCACCGAGGTCGGCGTCACCGAGCCCACGCCCACGTTCTCCTCGCTGTTCGGCGAGCCGTTTATGCCGCTCGACCCCATGGTCTACGCCAAAATGCTCGGCGAGCGCATCGCCGACGGCCGCACGCGCGTCTACCTGGTCAACACCGGCTGGATCGGCGGCGGCTACGGCGTGGGGCATCGCATTGAGCTTGCCTACACGCGCTCCCTGGTCGCGCGCGCCCTCGACGGCACCATCGAGGACAGCGAGTTCGTGCACGACGACATCTTTAACGTCGACATTCCCACCACGTGCCACGGCGTGCCCGACGGCATCCTGGTGCCGCGTCAGTACTGGCAAAGCACCGCGCGCTACGACGAGGCCGTGCACAACCTGGCTGTGATGTTCGAGGAGAACTTTGAGAAGAAGTACTCGCACCTGCCCGATTCCGTAAAGGCCGCCGGCCCGCACGCCCAGGTGCCCGCCGAGGCTCGTCACCGCGGCCGCGGCCTGCTGGGACTCCGCCTGTAACCACCACAAAGGGGACAGGCACCTTTGTGGTGGTTTTGCTCGAGCGGATAACTCGGGTTACAATACGCCTGACATATCGCCCCCTTCTCCGGATGGGGGCAGCGTAAGCGCTCTTGTGGCGGCACCGTAGGACTTTGAAGGTGGCCGTCGTAAGGGCGCTTTTTGTTTAGGCGCCCGCATTCGGGTGCACGCTATGAAGGGAGAGCACATGAAGAGTTTTGTTGCCGAGGATTCGTTTTGGGAGTTGTTCCCGCAGGCGGCTATCGGAGTTGTGGTCGTAAAGGGCATGAAGCCCGCGGCACAGATTCCCCAGGAAGACGTGGATGCGATCGCCGCGTTGCTCGACCGCGCCAACATTGATGCGGAGCGTCACCTGACGAGCGACACCATCAGCGAGAACGCGCCGGTCAAGGCGTGGCGTGAGGCGTATCGTCAGTTTAAGACCAAGAAGGGTGCGCGGTGCTCCATTGAGAACCTGCTCAAGCGCGTGCTCAAAGGCAAGCCGGTCGGCCACATCACGCCGGCGGTGGACATCTACAATACGGTTTCGCTGACCTACGCGCTGCCCGTGGGCGGTGAGGATCTGCATGCTATTGAGGGTAATTTGCGCCTGACGGTGACCGACGGCGGCGACGCGTTCCTGCCGCTTGGTGAGGAGACGGACGATCCGACGCTGCCCGGTGAGCTTGCCTATATCGATGACGCGGGTGCTGTGTGCCGTTGCTGGAACTGGCGCGACGGCGTTCGCACGGCGCTGTCCGACGATTCGGCGGACGCTTTCCTGGCGATTGAGTGCGTGGAGCCCGAGCGGATGGGGGATTGCCAGGCCGCAATCGATCGCCTTGCTGAGTTGCTTGAGCGTTATCTTGGCGCCACAGTTGTCGTCAAGACGCTGGTGACGCACGAGAATCCGTGCGTGGAGCTGTAGGAATTCCTGCGGCCCGCGTTCGTCGTAAACCACCACAAAGGGGGACAGGCACCTTTGTGGTGGTTTTTATGTTGATGGGTTAACAAATGGGATATCTGGGTATGGAGGACTCCTCGGTACGGCTAAGATGTTTACCCGTTAGCATCATGCAAGCGAAAGGCGGTCGTCTCACATGCAGCAGAACGACGAGACACGTTTTGAGGACTTTGTCGGACTGATTAGCGGCCTCTACAAGGAGATCCAGCGCATCAAGACGTCCGAGGGCGCAAGGCTGGGCCTCAAGGGCTCCGACGTCATGTGCCTGTACTATCTGGAGCGCAGCAAGGACGGCCTGACCGGTGCCGACCTCGCCCGCATGGCCGGCGTGACCCGCGCTGCCGTTTCGCGTACGCTGGCTCACCTGGAGGAGGGCGGCTACGTCGAGGTCGACGACTCGGGCGATGCTGCCGTCAAGTACCGTGCCCCGGTTCGCCTGACCACGCTGGGCGGCGAGAGCATGAATGAAGCCGATCGCATCATTCGCGAAGTGCTCGATACCACCGGAAAGACCATGGGCGTGGAGCAGCGCGAGCAGATGTACGCATCGCTGCGCACGATTCTCAACACCCTGCGCGAGCTGTAGGGCCGCCAAGGCATTTGCTTCCAATTAACAACTGCATAGTCCTGTTTGAGCGCGTATACCGTGCCGGGGCCTTGCTGTCAAAATTCCCTGCGCGGGACCTGCGCAAGAAAGGATTCGCTATGTCCGTCCGCATTATTACCGATTCCGCAAGCGATATGTCGCCGGCCGAGCACCCAGCACTGGCCGTTTTGCCGCTGTCCGTCACCTTTGGCACCGATGTGTACATGGATGGCATCGACATCGATCACCAGCGCTTTTACGAGATGCTCGTGGAGCGCGATGAGCTGCCCAAGACCGGCCAGGTCAACCCGTACGCGTTTTCGCAGGCCATCGCCGAGGTTCGTGAAGCCGGCGATGAGGCTGTGATTATTACCGTGGGCGCTAAGCTATCAGGCACCAATCAGAGTGCCCGTATCGCACTTGCCGAGGCGCCAGGTGGCGACGTGTTCGTGGTAGACAGCAACAACGTCACCCTGGGCGAGCGCGTCCTGGTCGAGTATGCGCTGCGCTTGGTGGACGAGGGCCGCAGTGCATCTCAGATCGCGGCGGCTGTCGAGGCCGTGCGCGACCGTGTGGTGGTTATCGGCCTGCTCGAGACGCTGGAGTACCTGGTGCGTGGCGGTCGTCTGTCTGCTGCGGCCGGCGCCGTGGGCACGCTGCTCAACGTAAAGCCTGTGGTGGCTGTCGAGGACGGTCTGATCGTGCAGCTGGGCAAGGCGCGCGGTTCCAAGAACGGCCGCAACCTGCTGAACCAAAAGGTCGAAAAGGCGGGCGGCATCGACTTTTCCATGCCGCTGGCGCTCGGCTATACGGGTCTTTCGGATGCGGTGCTCAAGAAGTATATCGAGGACAGCGCTGCACTGTGGGCTGGCCACACCGAGGGCGAGTTGCCCGTTCACACCATCGGCGCCACCATCGGTACCCACGTTGGCCCCGGCGCCGTAGCAGTAGCCTTCTTCCAGTCCGCCAACTAACCGACCCGCCAACAAATGATCCCTTGGGGACGGAGGAAAACGGATCATCGACCGCACGGAGGCCGCGAATGATCCATTTTCCTCCGTCCCCAAGGGATCATTTCTTTATGCTGTTAATGCGGAGAAGGGAGCGAGCGATGGCGTCTGAGGGCTTTTTTGAACGGGTGTACGAGGTGGTCGAGCAGATCCCCGAGGGGATGGTCGCCACGTATGGTCAGGTGACGTTGCTTGCCGGTCGTCCACGAAGTGCGCGCTACGTGGGGTATGCCCTGCATAGCAATCCGCGCCCCGGCGAGATTCCCTGTCACCGCGTGGTGTTTGCCGACGGGCGTATATGCGAGGGTTTTGCTTTTGGCGGTCCCGATGCTCAACGTGAGCTTTTGCTAGGGGAGGGTGTGGCGTTTAGGGACGACATGCACGTCGATCTGGGCGCTTGTCGCTGGCCTGCCGGACTCTAACAGCTCGTTCGTGTCAAAACTACAACAAAGGTGCCTGTCCCCTTTGTGGCGGTTTTCCGTTGTAGGTTTACCGAGGCTAACTTATGGAGAAGCTATGGCGGCGAATATTGATGCTACAAAGTAAACCACGGTGAACTATATTGTATTCAGCAACGGAGCAGGCAATAGGCGATGAAAAAGCCTGCCCTGTTGAGTTTGATTCGCATCCCTCCCCTCTGTGCGATTCAACGGTGTACTTCGGGAACGGGCCCGCTGGCAACTGACTGCCGGCGGGCCCGTCCCCGTTTGTCGGGGGAGTGCAATGGGCAGAGTCGAACCGGTCGGGCACAAAAAAGGGCGGACGCCATAGCGCCCGCCCTAAAGCAATCGAAAGCTCAAGCCAGCAGATCGGTCTAGTACACCATGCCCATGGCGTCCTGAACCTCGGCCAGGGTCTGCTCGGCGATCTCGTTGGCGCGACGGTTGCCCTCGTGCAGCACGTCCTTCACGTAATCCAGATCGTTCTCGTAGCGCTGGCGACGCTCGCGGATAGGTGCGAAGTACTCGTTGACGGCCTCGGTCACGTACTTCTTGAGCTGGCCGGAGCCGCCCATGCCAATCTCCTCGGCAATTTCGACCTCGGAGCGACCGGTGCAGATGGCGGCCGTCGAAAGCAAACCGGACACGCCGGGGCGGTTCTCGGGATCGAACGTGATCATGCGCTCGGAGTCGGTCTGGCTCTTTTTGATGCGCTTGGCCGTTTCCTCGGCGGTCATCGAGATGTTGATGGCGTTGCCGTAGCTCTTGCTCATCTTGCGGCCGTCCAGGCCGGGCAGCAGCGGGGTCTCGGACAGCAGCGCGTCGACCTCGGGGAACACCTTGCCGTAGCGGTTGTTAAAGCGGCGGGCGATGGTGCGGGTGAGCTCGATGTGCGGCAGCTGGTCACGACCGACGGGCACCACGTTGCCCTTGCAGAACAGGATGTCGCAGGCCTGATGCACCGGGTAGGTGAGCAGAAGGCCGGTAAGCTCATGGCCCGAGGCCTCCATCTCGGCCTTGACGGTGGGGTTGCGCGCCAGCTCGGCCTCGGACACCAGCGACAGGAACGGCAGCATGAGCTGGTTGGCGGCGGGCACGGCGGAGTGCGCGTAGATCATGGTCTTGTCGGGATCGATACCGCAGGCAAGGTAGTCCATGACCATGTTGTACACGTTGTCCTGGATGTGCTCGGTCGTGTCGCGGTCAGTGATGACCTGGTAGTCGGCGATGAGCACGTTGGTCTTGGCGCCCATGTTCTGCAGCTCAACACGGCCCTTGAGGGTGCCGAAGTAGTGGCCCAGGTGCAGACGGCCGGTGGGGCGGTCGCCGGTGAGCATGGTGAACTTCTCGGGCGTCTTGGTCAGGCCCTCGCGAATGGCGTTGCTCTTTTGCAGCGCGACTTCGTAGCTGTTCTCGTTTGGCATGATTGCTCCTAACGTATGTTCATGGGTCAAGATGATAACGCGTTTATTGGAGGGGTGGTGCGTAAGTAGGCGAGGGACGGGAGAGGGACGCGCGTGGTGCGGCATGTGCGATGGGTGCGGCGCGGCCGTGCTTGGCTAACGGTGCCTTGGCACATCCTCGGCAGCTTGCCCTAGAGCTTGTGGTGGCGCTCTTCTTTGCGCTCCTCGGCTGCCTGCTCTTCCTGCTTAAAGGCGGGGTCGTCGGGGGTTACCAGCTCGTCCTCGTGCGTGCGCTTGTTGTAATGGTGGCGCAGCACGGGCTCAAACAGGTGCAGGTGCTTGGCGAAGGCCGCCGAGCCAATGGCGAGCACGGTAAAGATGAGCACGCGCATGGGGACCTCGACCTGATTGATGGCGGCGGCGCCGGCCGAAAGCATAATGCACCAGGCGTAGATGAGTAGTACGGCCTGCTTTTGGTTGTAGCCTTCTTGAATGAGGCGGTGGTGGATGTGGCCCTTGTCGGCCTGCCCAATGCTAATGTGGGCGCGCTTGCGGCGCACGATGGCGCTGAACGTGTCGATGATGGGCACGCCGGCCACGATGAGCGGGATGATGAGTGATGTGAGCGCGGCGGTGCGGCTCACGTTGAGCAGCGAGATGGAACCAAGAGCAAAGCCCAGCAGCAGCGAACCCGAGTCGCCCAAGAAGATGCTTGCGGGGTTGAAGTTGTAGCGCAAAAAGGCCAAGCAGGCGCCAAACAACGCGATGGAGAGTGCGGCGGCATCGATGCGGCCCGAGAGAACGGCCATCGAGAACATCGTGAACGATGCGATGCCACAGATACCCGTCGCCAGGCCGTCAAGGCCGTCAATGAGGTTAATGATGTTAGTGAATGCCACCAGATAGATCACGGTGATGGGGTAGGCGAGCCATCCGAGCATGATCTCGCCGGGAGCAAACGGGTTGACGATGACGCCGATTTTTAGGC
>UQUG01000007.1 GCA_900544205.1 uncultured Collinsella sp. | reverse complement strand
TCGCCGCGCTCCTCGGCGAGGGGCCCGGCGAGACGAGGCTGTTCTACTGCGACCCGCGCCGCAGCGACCAGAAGGGCGCCTGCGAGCGCAACCACGTCGAGATCAGGAAGCTGCTGCCCAAGGGCGCCGGAATCAGGTTCGACCGGCTCGCCCCGGCCGACCTGGCGCTGGCCATGTCGCACGTGAACTCCGAGCCCCGCGGCGCGCTCGGCTTCGCGACGCCCGCGCGCGCCTTCAGGGCGATGCTCGGGGAGGACGCGGCGGCGCTGCTGGACGCCTACGGTGTGTGGGACGTGCCGCTCGGCGACCTCGACCTGACGCCGGGACTCATCGAGAGGGCGCGCGCCGAGAGGGGCGATGCCCCGCTGGCCTAGCCTAGAAGGAAAAACGGAATAGACGGACCGACCGTCCGGCTGAGTCTGGGAAGAGGTGCCGGGCGGCGGGCGGAGCATGGCCACCGGACCTATCGAAACACATCTCCACCGTTCCATCAACTGGGAAAACGACGCCCCCGGACCCCAGGAGGGGCCGCGGGGGCGTTCAGCTAACTGCGGGAATGGCCTATTTGCTCAATGTGTTCGGCTGAGATCGGAAATCAACCCTCGCTATCGAAGCCTTAGACTTTTATCCGAGCAAATTCGGCAGATTGGAGCTTGGAACATGAGGGATATGTACCTCATGTCGCTCAAAATACGTCTCCTGACCTCGAAGGAGAACGTTTTTTAGCGACAGAAGGAGACAATCAATATGATCTGGTTTACCAGCGACACCCACTTCGGGCATGAGAACGTGCTGAAGTTCACCGACCGCCCGTGGGAGACGATTTGGCAGATGAACGACGCCATCGTCGACAGCATCAACGGCAGGGTTGCCGTGGACGACGAACTCTACATCCTGGGTGATTTCTCATTCAAGATGACCGCCCAGGACGCCTATGGGCTTCGCAAGCGGATTGCCTGCAGACGCATCCACCTCGTCCCGGGAAACCACGACAAGGACTGGACTCAGCCGGCGGTCGCTGGCGCCTTCACCGTGGAACCGCCGATCTGCGTGCTCAAGATCGACGGGCAGAAGATCGTCCTGTGCCATTACCCCATGGCCGACTGGCAGGGCATGAGCCATGGATCGTGGTACCTTCACGGACACATCCACAGCAGCGGTGGCGCGTACAACGAGTTCAACCGCAAGCAGGGCCTTCTGCGCTACGACGTCGGTTGCGATGCCAACGGGCACTCCCCGGTGAGCCTCGACGAGCTGAGGGGATGGTTCGCCGGAGTCGACGAGCCGTGCGGCCGGGTGAAATGGCCCTGGTGGGTCAACGAGACCGGTGACAGGCAGGTCGAGCGCGAGCTGGCGGCTTACAAGCGGAAAGAGGCGATCCGATGACGGTCTATGTGACAGGCGACATCCACGGCGGGCTCGACATGCAAAAGCTCCGCGACTGGGAGCTTGGGGATAGCCTTGGCAGCGACGACTATCTGATCATCGCCGGCGACTTTGGCTTTCCGTGGGACTTCTCCGCCGAGGAATGCGCCGACATCGCCTGGCTGGAGTCGCGCCCCTATACGTTGCTGTTTGTCGACGGCAACCACGAGCGCTTCGACCACTGGGCGGAGCGCCCCATGGAGCCGTGGCACGGCGGGCTGACGCAGCGCCTGTCGGATACCTCGCCCATACGGCGCCTGACGCGCGGCGAGGTTTTTGAGCTCGACGGCTCAACGATCTTTACCATGGGCGGCGCCACGAGCGTCGACAGGGCGTACCGCATCCCGTACAGCTCGTGGTGGCCGCAGGAGCTGCCGGACGAGCGCGATTTCGATACCGCGCGGACAAAGCTCGATGAGGTCAGCTGGAAGGTCGACTGCGTCATCACCCATACCTGCTCGACGCGCATGCTCTCGCCGACGCTCTACCCGGGCCCAGGCTGGGAGCGTCCTGATGTGGACCGGCTGACCGGATTCCTCGACGAGCTCGAGGATCGCCTGGACTACAAGCGCTGGTATTACGGCCATTTTCACCGAGACGGCAACCCGGACGAACGTCATACCGTGCTGTACGACCGGATCGTGAGGCTCGGGGATAAACTCCTGCCGTGGGGTGCGTACTGATGGCTATCTATGTGACAGGAGACGTGCACGGCAGGGCCGAGTACGGGGCCAGCAGGTTCGCCTTCAGGTCTTGGCCGCTGGGCCGGACTCTGACGCGCGATGACGTGGTGATCGTGGCCGGCGACTTCGGCTTTGTCTGGGATGGATCCAACGCCGAGAAATACTGGCTTGACTGGTTCGAGTCGAAGCCGTGGACCACGTGTTTCGTGGACGGCAATCATGAGAACTACCACGCCCTGGCTGAGCTGCCGGTGCGGGAGTGGAACGGCGGGCTCGTCCATGAGGCGCGACCGCACGTGCTGCACCTGATGCGCGGAGAGGTGTTCGATATCGACGGGCTCACAGTCCTTGCCATGGGCGGCGCCACGAGCAACGACAGGCAGTATCGCAAGGAGGGGAGGAGCTGGTGGCCCGAGGAGATGCCGAGCGAGGAAGAGATGTGGCAATGCCGCACCTCGCTCGACCGCGTGGGCTGGAAGGTCGACTACGTGGTGACTCACGAGGCTCCTGCCGACCTGGCAGAGAAGCTGTGCCGGGAGCGCGAACGCGAGTATCTGGACGACCAGCTGCAACGATTCCTTGCCGAGCTCGACGGGCAGCTCGGCTACCGCGCCTGGTTCTTCGGCCACTACCACGGCGACGAATGGCGCGACGACAGGCACCGCCTTGTCTACCGAGACATCGTGCCGATCGAAGATGCTGCGCCCGGCTCTAGAAACCTGCTAGAAGCGTTCTAGAAGGTTTCTAGAAATCAGCCGCCTGATAGGAGAAACGCGGGGCTACTCGCCCTTCATCTGGGACATGACCTCGACCTTGGCTTCGGCCACGGCCGCTCGCTGCTCGGAGGCGGCGAGGCGGTCCTTGAGGGCGGCGACCTCGGCCATCAGGTCGCGCTGAGCCAGGAATGTGTCGGCTTGGGCTTTCAGTGCGGCGTCACGCTCGCCGCGCAGCCGCTCGATCTCATCGACCATGGCCTCAGCCTCGGCATGGAGTTGGACAATCTGTCTGCCGAGGCCCTTAGCACGGGAGAGGTACCTGACGCTCGCGGCGTGGAGCTCGTTGTTCTCAAGTTCGAGTCTCGCGGTATCGAGTTCGAACTTCTCCTCTATAAAGGCAATCCGCTCATTGCAGTCAGCCTCAATCTTTTCATTCCGATCCGTCGCCTCGACGAGCTTACGGTTGAATTCGTCAAGCTGGGCACTGAGCAGTGCATTCTCGGTCCTGAGGTCGGCCGTCTCGCGCAGTAGCTTCTCCCGCCACGTCGCCTCGGTTCGCTCGGCGGCCTCCTCGTGGACGGACTTCACGCCGTAGATCTCCCTGATTTTTCTCTCGTCTGTCATCGTGCGACACTCCAATCAACAATGGGCATGGCTCCGCCACGCCGTACGGCTGGGAACAAATACGCGGCCGCTGTTGTTTTGTAGTCGTCCTGCGATCGGTGAGTTCTAAAAGCGTCTCAAGTCATACGTTCACGCAGGTTTTTGGTTAGAGAAATACCGCACGTTTTCATGGTATCACGTGCCTTAAAGGCCATGAATGGACGGCCATATCGATTCGTTGAAAATGGCACCAAAATGGCACCTACGACGCGTTGGTGGCGGGAGAGTGATGGCGTTAAAGATGCCGAGAATGATTATGGGATTGTTTTAGATGCGGGCATGAAAAAGGGTCGAATCGAAGTGTCTGGCCGGACGCCAATTGTCCGGGAACTGTTTCGGTTCGACCCTATTTTATTTTACATCCGCGGCATGTTCTTGTGGGCACCCTGACGGTGGCCGACTCTTACGACCTCGATAGTCGGTTTGTGGGCTTAAGATTTCGGAGGCTCCCAGCCGTTTTCGACTGCGGCGCGGTAGATTGCAGCGTAATTAAGCATCCAGCTGCCGTCACCCGCCTTTTGAATGTACCTCTTTTTCTTCAAAGAGGTATGGGCCCGGGAAATCGTGTTCTTGCTCAGGTGGTAGTGCTCCTCAATCCATTTGCTTTTTGCGTAAAAGCCCATGGCTTTTTTGTTTGTGGAAGGCTTTCCAAACTTCCATACAAGGCCGAGGATGAGGCGCTCAGCAGCGACGGTGGTGACGCAGCACGCCCACTCGGGCACTGAAATAAAATTAGCTTTATCCATTTTCCCTTTAATCTTTCGTTGTTCATTAACATCATCGCTAAATATGTCGGAAATCGACGGCAGCTCGCTCATGTTTACCGCCTAGTCAAAGTGGGCGGTGCGACCTTCAAGCTGCTTGAAAAGCTCATAAAACGAACTTTCAAACATGTAATTAGAACGATGGATTTGGATGAGCTTGCCGGACTCTCTCATAAACTTGCGTGCGGTGTTTTCGCTCCAGCCAGTAAGTTCGCGGATATCGTTAACGCGGAGCAACCGATCGCACTGAGCGGCACCAGTGGGGAAAGTCGGTGTGGACGCCTGAGTGCTAATCTTTGGAGTAGCCATGATGAGCTATCCTTTCAATGAGGGCCCTCCCTGTGCTTGTAAGACTTACCAGGTTCATGAGCACTTGGGGGGCCGGTTTCTATGACTACATGCGTAGCCATCTGACAGCTTTAGCATGTATTAAAACTCAATAGATGTCAATCAAATAAAGCATCTACCTGCGGAAATAGTAGCATAGTACCGTAATATTATTGATGAAACGATGAATGAAAAACATGCTATTTCTCGCTTCTCTGTATATAGGCGTTGATGAAGTCTTCGTAGCCTTTAACTGCTTTTATTTCTGATTGTTGAACGAGGCTTGTATACGTTTTGAGCGTGATATTGGGGTCCGCGTGGCCAAGAATACCTTGCACGCTTCTAACGTCCGATCCGTTCGCCAGCATAAAAGTGCTTACACAATGCCTGAGCTGATGCGGGCAGATGCCCTTATATAGCTTTCCGCCAGTCGAATTGTTCGGCTCATAGATTCCAAGATTGCAGCTAACTGCGAAATCGCGAAACCAATGGTTGAAGATGTAGTTTTTCATGTGACAGACAGTAGGGACCCCTTGCTCGACGGCAATATCGCTAATGATGGGAGTTCTGCCAGTCTGGGACAGCCCCAGAGAGGCCAGGAGCTCTTTTTGTATGGCTGACCATGATTGAAGACGTTCGGCCAAGGTTTCTCCAACGGGGATTTTGCGTTGGCTTTCTTGTGACTTGGGTGCCCTCAGTTCATGGTCGTTGGTGTACTGCCTGTCAATTTTCAAGGTTTTATTGGCAGGGTCCCAATCGCGCCATTCGAGGCCCAACATCTCGCCTTTCCGCATACCCGTATACACTAGTACTAGCGTACCAACAGCTTCGGCGGTGAGCTTAATGTGTTGAAGATGTGTGCATAGGGTAGCTACCTGGTCGATTGTCAGTGATTCTCTTTTGTTGCGTGGTCTGCGAACGTGAACGGTAGCGCAGGGGTTTCGGTCAATTATTCGCTTCGCGACTGCATTCGAGAGAATTTGACGCAACTTCGCGTTGATCCGCACAAGCTCCGATGGCTTGTATTTTCCCGTGCGACGAGCTTCGGCATATGTTTCTTCGATTAGATCGGGAGTCAGCCCCTCAATTGTCTGAAACGCACCGAATAGGTCTTCGATATGCCTGCAATCGTATGCTTCTCTTTCATAGCTCGTTGGCGCAAGCTCGGTGTCCCTATTTTCATGAAAGGCCCAGCAGTAGGATGCAAGCAGAGTTGGCTTTTTAGTTTTAGAGACCGTGCCAGAAGAGTTGATTTCTGCCAGCTTGGCCTGCATTGCAGCCTTTGCCTCTGTTTTAGTCTTGCAGTGAACCGTATAAGTTGGGGATCGTTTGTAGCGTCCCGTCTTAGGGTCCTTGATTCCAAGTGAAAAATAATAGCGATAGGTGTTAGGCGACCTCTTGTCTTTCCAACACGTGCCTCTTCCGCTAATGAGTGGTTGTTCTGACATCTTTGCACTCCGTTTCATTGATGAGTTTTCAACAATTCATTGAGTGCAGTTTAGCTAAAGCCGTTAGTAATATGTTTGTAAAAGCGTAGTCGCAGCTATCAGAGGCAAAACACACAAACTGCTGTGTTTATCTGCGGTTATATGGTGTTCAATGATGTTTGATGAATGGTAGGGGGGAGCATTAAATCATATCTCCTAAAGCGGGTGTCGACGGTTCGAATCCGCCCGGGGGCACCAGGGAATATGACGGCGTCGCGGGAGCGGCGCCGTTTCTGGTTTGCGGGGGCCGCCGTGCTGCTCGCCCGTGGGGGACTGGCATCTGTTTCCTAGAGTGCGCTGCGGTAAATCTTTCTCGCGTTGTCCAGCGTGAGCTTCCTGAAGCTGCCGAAGAGCTCTCCGCGGTTGATCTTGAGGCCCGGAATCATCTTTTCGATATCGTCCTCGGTGACTCCGAACTCCGATAGCGCGCGCGGCATTCCCAGCGAGACGAAGAAATCCTGCAGCTCGTCGATGGTCGCTTCGACCGCGTACTCGATTGCCTGCTCGGGGGTTACCTCCACATCGAGCTCGTCCGCGTCCGAATCGATGGGTTCGATGCCAAGGGCCTGGGCGCTGAACTCCAGGAAGCGCTCAGGGTGCTCTCGCCATACGTAGCGCATCCAGGCGGGGAAGATGACGGCGAGGCCGGCGCCGTGCGTGATCTTGGTGTCCAGTGCGGATAGCTCGTGCTCAAGGCCGCGGCAGGTCCAATCGCCGTCGCGCAGGGCGTTATGGGCGAGCGTACCCACCCACATGATCTCGGCGCGGGCGTCGTAGTCATCGGGGTTCTCCATCACCTTGGGCGCCGCCTCCCTCGCGGCGCGCACTAGCCCGCAGGCGATGTTGTCGGTTACGCCCACGGCGGGCTCGCCGGAGAAGAGTCGCTCCATGATATGGGCGATCATGTCGGTCACTCCCGCGGCGGTCTGGCAGGCGGGCAGGCTGAAGGTCAGCTCCGGGTCGAGGAAGGCGATGGCCGGGCGGTTGAGGTCCGTGTTAATGCTGCATTTGAGGTGCTCCTCGTCGTTGCTGATAACGCAGGAGTTAGAGGCCTCGGAACCGGATGCGGGGATGGTCACCACGCAGGCGACGTCGATGCGGTCGGCGGGAACGGCGCGCTTGCGGAAGAAGTCCCATACGTCGCCGTCGTATACCGCCCCAGTGCGATGGCCTTCGCGCAGTCCATGACGGAGCCGCCGCCCACGGGCAGGATGATGTCGGCGTCGTTTGCCCGTGCGAGCTCGACGCCTTCTCGTGCCAAGCCTATTTCGGGGTTTGGACGCACCCCTCCAAGCCCGATGTGCTCCACGCCCGCGGCATCGAGCGATGCCCTCACGCGGACGAGCGTTCCGCAGCGAACTGCGGAACCCCTGCCGTAGACAATGAGCGCTCAGCGGTAGCCGGAGGCGGACAGAGTCCCCCAACCTTGTCGGTCGCTTTTCGCCCAAAGACAAAGCGGGTGGGGGAGTAGAAGGAGAAATCGTTCATGGAGCTCCAATCTGGCGTTTCGCCCTACATGCGCGGAGGAGTTTTTCGGGCGCATCGCCTGCGTTCGCGTCGCAATCTCGGCGGCGCGGTGCGGTCCGTGGATTCCATCGTATCGCCCGCGGCACCCCTTAC
Source organism: uncultured Collinsella sp. (assembly GCA_900544205.1). Taxonomy (GTDB): domain Bacteria; phylum Actinomycetota; class Coriobacteriia; order Coriobacteriales; family Coriobacteriaceae; genus Collinsella. Next base: position 39,281 of record UQUG01000007.1, on the reverse strand, counting down.
CGACGATTGAGGCGAGTCTGCATTTCGCGGCGCGACGTCCACCTGGCGGACGATATCCGTTCGCGACACGTGGCCGTCCCGGTCGCAATAGCGTATGCGCACCGGGTTGCCGAGATGGCCCTGCGACCCCTTCTCCTGATGCGAGCGCGCGAGACGGGCGAGCAGCGGCGCGAGCACCTGCTCGACCGTCTCCTCCCGATACCACGCCGCCACGGGCAACCCGTTCACGTCAAACCCGTACGTTCGCCATGCCATTCGCCTCGCCGCCTTCGCCGAACGAAACCGCGTATCCAGACCGCCGGTCCCCCACCCAGCACTTCGACGAGCCTTCGCGCTCACTTCTGCGGTCGGGATGCGCCCGCGAGGCGCTCGGCAGGCAGCGCCATTTCCGCTCGCTGTGTCGAGCGCGAGTGTCGAGAAGTCGCCATATGCCACTCAGATGTAGCATGGAGTGCCGAAGTGCACGCGCCCGTGACGAAACACTGGCGCCAACCCGTTCCGCGCACCACCCCGCCCGTAAGGTGTGTGGCGAAAGGAGGACCAGCCGCATGAACATCCCCGAGACACAGAGCCTACCTCGATCGCATTCCGCACGAGCTTCTCTGACATTTCCGCCCATTACCACGTGGAGGTCCCCGTCGCGGAGATCGCCTACGCATACGACTACATCAATTCCCGGCATGCCCCGCGCAGGCAGGCCACGCTGAACGACGGGTCCGCGGCCCGGCAGGACGAATGACGCGCTTCGGCACAGGCCATGCCGAAACGCGTCACGCAAGCAAAGGAAGGAAGCCAACATCACATGAGCATCATCGCAGCACGCATCGACAACCGCCTGCTACACGGCATAGTGGCAACCCAGTGGGTACCCGAGTTCCGTCCGCAGCGTCTCATGGTCATCGATGACATCGTCGCCAACGACCCGACCAAGAAGGCCGCCATGCGGATGGCAAAGCCCTCGGGAGTCGCCCTCTCCATTATCAACAAGGAGACGGCTCTCACGAACTATCGGGCGGGCAAGTACGACGACCACACGGTCTTCATCGTGGCGCGAGACCCCCAGACCATCCTCGACGTCATACAGACGGGCCAGGTTGTTCCCACACTCGTGGTCGGAGGCACAGTCTTTCCCGAAGAGGGGTCAGACGCCGTCCAGGTGAGCAGTCGCGCCTACGTCACCAAAGACGAGCTGCCCGCATATCGAGCGATTGCTGGCACCGGCTGCGACATCACCGTTCGCTATGTGCCGGCCGACAAGCCCGTAGAGCTCTCCAGCATCATCACGCTTTAGCAAGGGAGTGAACTTATGACACCATCCATCATCCAGATAGCCGTCGTTACACTCATCGCCTTCATCTACGGAGCCGAGAAGAACGCGGGACAAATTCTCACGAACATGTCCGTCACGCCAGCATGGTTCGTCGGACTTGCGCTCGGCGACCCCGTAACCGGCCTCGCCGTCGGCGCCATCGTCCAACTCATGAGCCTGGGCGTGGCGGCCATGGGAGGAGCCTCCGTCCCCGACTATCCCACTGCCGCCATCATTGGCGCCGTCGTTGCCATCACCTCGGGTCAGGAGGCGAGCGTCGGCGTTGCCGCCGGAATCGCAGTCGGCATGCTCGGCCTTCAGCTCGACGTCATCGCCAAGACGGCAAACGGCTTCCTCGGGCGTACCTCGCAGCGCTTTGCCGAAGAGGGCAAGTACTCGCAGATGAAGAGCGTACTTTTCCTCGGTCCGGTCTTCTATGGCCTTACGGCGGCCATCCCCACGTTTGCCGTACTGCTCTTTGGCGCCGATGCCGTCAACGCTTTCCTCTCCGTCATGCCCTCCTGGTTCACGACCGGCCTCTCCATCGCCGCCGGTATCCTCCCCGTCGTCGGCCTTGCGATGCTTCTGTCCTTCATGCCAATGAAGAAATTCATCGCCTACGCCATCGTTGGCTTCGTTCTGGCCGCCTACCTGCAGATAAGCATTCTCCCCATTGCCCTGCTCGGTGCCGCCGCGGCCATCGAGTACTACAAGTCGCACAGCAATCCGTCCGTAAACGCCCTCGACGCTGGAGGTCTGGAAGATGAGTAACGAAGTTAACGCCACCAAGGCAAACGAAGCGCCAACCCGCCTGGCAGACGGAACGTACCAGCCAGTCCTCACCGTTTCCGATCTCGACCGTTGCGGCCGCCGCTGGATGCTCGGCGCGTCCATCTATAACTATGAGTCCCAGTGTGCCCCGGCGGTCATGTTCGCAACCGAACCCGCCCTGCGCAAGATCTATGCAGGAGACGAGGAGGGCTACCGCAGGTCACTTCTGAGCACCTATCGCTATTACAATGCGACTCCCCAGGTAAGCGGCCTGCTCCTCGGCGCCGGCCTAGCCTTGGAGGACAAGGGGCACAATGACGCCATCGACGCGGTCCAAGACCTTAAGATTGGCCTCATGGGCTCCCTCTCAGGAGTCGGCGATACGATCTTCGCCATCCTCATTCCCACCATCTTCGGCTCCATCGCCGCCTACATGGGACAGGCGGGAAACCCCGTCGGCGTGCTTCTCTGGCTCGCCGTCGCCATCGCCATCTTCGTATGGAAGCTCTTTGACTGGCGCATAGGCTATAAGTTCGGCGACAAGCTCTTCACGACCCTTGCCGAGAAGATGTCCGTTTTCACCGAGTCGACGTCGGCACTTGGCATGATGGTCGTCGGTGCGCTCATCCCCACCGTCATCAAGGTCTCGTGTGGTCTCACGTTCACCATGGGTGACGTCACGCTCGACGTCCAGACGGGCATCCTCGACCAAATCATGGTCGGCATGCTGCCCGTAATAGCCACAGCCATCGTCTACGCCCTCGTCAAGCGCAAGGTCAGCATCAACAAGATTGTCCTCGGCATCCTCATCATCTCGTGGGTGTGCGCGGCTTTCGGCATTCTTGCTGCCTAGCCTAGGGCTAGACCAACCCACAAAGGACGCATTATGAGGCACATCATCATTGCATCGCACTACGGCCTGGCAGCCGGACTCGGAGACACGCTCAAGGCCATCATAGGACCGGGGCACGACATCAGGGTTGTCTGCGCGTTTACAGACGAAACCCCGCTCGAGGAGAAGCTCGCCAGCGCATTCGAGGGCATCGCCGAAGATGACGAGACCCTCGTTCTCACCGACATCCTTCAGGGCAGCGTAAACCAGCTCGTAGCCTGCTCGGCTCCGCGAGGCGCGTTCATAGTGACCGGCGTAAACCTTCCCGTGGCCCTCGAGCTCTCGCTCCACGCCGGACAGCTTACTCCCGATGTGGTGAGGCATGTCGTCACCCAAGCCAAAGAGCAGCTCGTCTACCTCGGAGATCTTACTCCGGACGTTGACGAAGAAGACGAATAGGAAAGACGCGACAGTAAGGAGGACGAGACATGCGCAAAGTCCCGACCAATAACCAGCACCTGTTCTACCAACCGAAGGACGTGTGGGTGGGAGACGTCATGCCCTTCGGCAAGGACGGCACGTTCTATCTATACCACCAGCGTGACACGCGCGACCCCGCTCCGCTTGCCGAAGGACAGCCCTTTGGGTGGTCGCTCGCGACCACCCAGGACTTCGTGACGTACCAGGAACACGGAACGGCGATCCCCCACGGCGGAGAAGACGACCAAGACCAGTTCATCTACGCCGGAACCGTTTACGAGGCAAAAGGGGAGGTACGCGCTTTCTATACCGGGTTCAACCGCAACTACCTGCGAGAAGGCAAAACGTCCCAGGTGCTCATGCAGGCGAAGGCCTGCTCGGATGATTATGCGACGTGGAAAAAGACGGGCGTTGCAGTAGAGCTCACGCCTCAGCCAGGATACGATGGGCGCAACTGGCGCGACCCTTTCGTAATATGGGATGACGACCGGAAGGAATACCTCCTCGTACTGGGCACGCGTAAGGGAGACGACCCCTCCAAAACCCTCCAAACTGGCAGGCTCGTTCACTTTACGTCGAAGGACCTCGAGCACTGGCAGTTCAAGGGCGACTTCTGGGCCCCCGGCCTCTACACCATGTTCGAAATGCCAGACATTTTTAAAATTGGCGATTGGTGGTACCTGGTCTACTCTGAGTACAGCGACGAGAACAAGATCGTCTACCGCATGAGCCGCGATCTCTACGGTCCGTGGGAGAAGCCGAGAGATGACGCCTTCGACGGGAGGGCGTATTACGCCGGACGGACCGCCTTCGACGGATCGCGCAGGATTCTGTCCGGCTGGGTCCCCACGCGCGAGAACGACGATGACCGGGCCAACTGGCTTTGGGGTGGCTCGTTTATGCCCCATGAGGTGTACCAGCGCCCCAATGGCACCCTCGGCGTTCGCCCTCCCCAAAGCATAAAGGATGCGTTCGAGTGCCCTGATGCCGTCCCGGATATCGAGCTTCGCGGAGACCACGAACGAACGGAGTGCGTAATCACCGAAAACGCAGGCGAGATCTTCTGCTTCGAGGCAGACGTGACGTTCAGGGACGCTTGCGACTTCTCAATTCGAGCCTACAAGAATCTCGAGACCGACGAGTCGTACGAATACCGCTTCGACCTCGACGCGAATCGGCTCTCGTTCGACAAGAGCCCCTGTTACAAGTGGTTCCGCGTAATGGATAAGGGGCTTTGGAGGCCAGTCTGGCTCGAGTCCGGGCGTTCTTACCACCTGCAGCTCATCGTTGACGACAACATCCTCGTCCTCTACCTCGACGGTACCGCACTCACGACACGCGTCTGCGAGAAGTTCGGCCACTCGCTTGCTGTTACGGTAACGAATGGCGAACTCAAACTGTCCAACATAGCCTTGGCGAAGGGGCTGCGCGAACAGGAAAAGTAAGCCAGTGAACCTCGTCGCCACAGCGACTCCCCCAGCAAAACACGCGAACAACGGGTCCGGCCGCATTCCGGCGACCGGACTCGTCCTGTGCCCTGATGGCACATGGCCCCGGGCTGCCGACAGCGAGGCGGCCTTAGGGGCCTCGCCTACAGATTCCTGAGTGCGTCGACGAGGGAGACCTTGCCCGCGGTGACCTCGTCGGCCTGCTTGATGACCTTTGCGGGCACGACGGCCACCACAGCGCCGGCGGCAGAGTCGATTCGAGCGATGTGGTCAGAGACGGAGCGAACGGCGAGCCGCTTGCCGACAGGGAGGCAGTCAAAGGTGGCAAAGCGCACTCCTACGGTTGGGATACGCCCGTGAGGCGCTCGGCGGACAGCGCTGTTGCCGCTCGCTGTGTCGAGCGCAGGTGTCGAGAAGTCGCCATATGCCACTACAGATGTATCATGGGGTGCCGAAGTTCACGTGCCCGTGACAAAACGCGGGCGCCAACCCGTCCCGAGCACCACCCCGCCCGTAAGGTGTGGGACGAAAGGAGGACCAGCCGCATGAACATCCCCGAGACGCAGAAAGACCTGCTTGCCTACCTCGATCGCATCACGCGCGAGCTTGGCAGCACGCGGGGCGGGCGCATCCAGAACCGTCTCGACCACTTCACCACGGCATCTATAACCGACTCGCTCGCCATCTCGCGCAGCCTGGCAAGTCAGTATCTCAACGAGCTCGTGCGCGCTGGCCTCGTGGTGAAAGCAGGGGCACGACCGGTGTGCTACTTCCACCGCCGCTCCCTCGAACGCTTCTTTCAGTCTCGCATTGAGCGTAGCACCTACCCTTCGGTCGAGCAGCTCTTCGCCACGCTCGGAAACGGCGAGCGACTCGACTTCGACCGCGCAATCGGTCACGAGCTGAGCCTTGCGCCCTGCATCAGCCAGCTCTGCGCCGCGCTCAAGTACCCGCCAGCTGGCCTGCCCATCCTGCTCTGTGGCGCCTCGGGAACCGGCAAGGGTCTACTCGCCGAACTTGCCCTCGAATACGGCAAGAACGTCGGCGTCCTGCAGCAGGAAGCCAAGCTTGTGAGCATCGACTGCTCGCATTACGCAGACGATGCCCGCGCGCTCACTCACGACCTGTGCGCAGATGGCGGGCCTGCAGATCGGGCGAGCGGCGGCATCGTTTATCTCAAGGACGTCGACGCCCTCTCACCCGCTGCCCAGGACGCGCTCTTGGAGTGGGCCTCCGCACAGGCGGGCGCCATTGTGCCAGCCCCTGCTGTGCGCCTTATCTTTGCCACCTCAAACGAGGCAGACAGTACCGAGTGCCGCAGCCTCACGCGTCGCATCCCCATGTCCGCCCAGGTGCCGTCTCTGCGCGAGCGCACCCAGGAGGAGCGTGAGGAACTGACTCTCCACTTCCTCAAGGAGGAGGGCCGACGCATAGGACGCGACATCCTCATAAGTCGCGGAGCCTTCCGAGCCCTCGCCGGCACCAACTTCGAGGAGAACGTACGCGGCCTGCGCGACTGCATCACCAACTGTTGCGCCGAGGCCTATCTAGACACGAAGGGTGACAGCCTGGAGATTCGCACCTACCAGCTTCCCTCCGCAATCCTTGCCGGCTCCGCACTCGAGCGCAGCGAGAACGACATGCAGCTCATCGACACCACCCGGAGCATCCAAAGCCAGGCGGACGACCGCGCACGGCATGTACTCGACGCCATGCTGGAGCCATACGAGAGCTATCGCGAAGGCACGCTTGATGGGGGCGCGTGCAGCGCTCAGCTGGTGGAGCGAGCCCGCGACCTCGAGGACTACCTGGCGTTCGGGCAAAACCCGGGCCGCTCGAAGTCCGACGCATACGAGCAGATCGCCGACAGCGTCGTCACTTCCGTGAACGAACTCTACTCGATCGATTTGTCCCGAAAGAGCTCGCATCTAATCGCCCAGGGCATCTGCCTCCAGCTGTGGCCGCCCGCAAGCCTCTCGCGTTGGAAGAGCTCCCATGCAAGCGAGCTTTCCGGCATGCGCGGCGTCGTGGCCCAGCGCAACCGCTTTGCCGTTACTGTCTGCGCCTGCATCGCTGATGAACTCAAGGCCACGCTCGGCATCGCACTCGACGATCTCACGTGTCTGCTCGTCCTTGCGCATGCGGCACTCGCACTCGACCCGTCTAAGCGTCGTCGGAGCGTCGGTATCGTCCTCAGTCATGGCTACTCGACCGCCACGAGCATCGCCGACGCCGCCAATCGGATTCTTGACACGAGGGTCTTCGAGGCCATCGACATGCCCTACGACCAGAAGGTTACGGACGTCGCTGTTCCTCTTCAGCAAATCATCGACCGCTTCTCCTACGCAGACGAGGTCGTCATCCTCGTGGACATGGGATCGCTCCAGGATATTTATAAGAGTCTGGAATCCACCTCCGGCATGACGCTCGGCATCATAAACAACGCCTCTACCGGCCTTGCGGTGGAGGTTGGCGCCGGACTTATCGCGGGTCGCTCCGTGCGAGAGGTTCTCGACGATGCTGCGGCAGCTTGCACCTGTAATTATCACATCGTGGCGCGCAACGCCCGACCGGACGCGATTGTCTTCTGCTCCGAAGGCGGACTTGACGCAGCTGCGCGGATCCGCGATCTCGTGGCGCAGAGCCTGCCTGGCGAGTCCCCCGCGCGGCTTGTCGCCGTTGACTGGCGGCAGCTCGCCAATAACGGATCTGAGGATGCCGCCTTCTCCCAGTACAACGTGCGCTCGGTCATCGGCACGGACAATCCGCACGCCGACGGAGTCCCGTTCATTTCGCTCGAGGAACTCATCGCCGGCGAAGGAACGGCCCAGATAGACCGCGCCTTCGCACGCTTGCTCGACGCTGACAGCTTGCGCACGTTCCACCAGAATCTCGTCAAGAACATGACCCTCAGGAACGTGGTCGAGTCCATCACAATCCTTAACCCCAACAAGCTCTTCGGCGAAATCGAGAGTGCCGCAGAGCGGCTCCAGCAGCTCACCGGAGACGTGATTGGCGCTCGTGTGAGCATGGGGCTCTACGTGCACCTGTGTTGTCTCGTGGAGCGCCTCGTGACCAGAAGCCCCATCGAGAACTACGCAGACGAGCAGCGCTTCGCCAATGAACACAACGATTTCGTCGAGGCATTCCGCACGAGCTTCTCTGACATTTCCGCCCATTACCACGTGGAGGTCCCCGTCGCGGAGATCGCCTACGCATACGACTACATCAATTCCCGGCATGCCCCGCGCAGGCAGGCCACGCCGAACGATGGGCCCGCGGCTCAGCAGGACGAGTGACGCGCCTCGCAAGCAAAGGAAGGAAGCCAACATCACACGAGCATCATCGATCGCTGCGTGCAAGGCGGCGGGCCTCACCGTGTTCGCCAAGCGCGAGGAGCGTTTTGGTTTTTCGCAAGCAAATGCGGACGAAATCAGCGACCAGATTCCCGATACGCTCAAACATGCAGGGCCCCTATGTGTTTAACCTCATTTTTCCGTGTGCGGTAGAATGGAGTCGTTGAGATCGCGAACGCCTTAAAGGGAGAGTTTTTGTGGATGCGCATCTGGATGGGGCTCTTCCGCCCCGCTGTATCAACAGGTGCTCGATTTGCTTAAGAGCGATATCGAACAGGGGACATATCCCGTTGACTCGCAGATTCCAACGGAACTTGAGCTTTCTAAGATGTACGGCGTGGGAAGGGTCACGGTTCGCCGCGCAATAGAGGAGCTTGTGGGCGAGGGGTATCTCACCAAGCGGCAGGGGCGTGGTACGTTTGTGACCGCGACAAAGATAATTCGCAAGGTGCATCAGAAGGACGATGTTCAGAGTTTTACCCAAGCATGCGCTGAAAACGGCATGAAGGCGGGCGCTCGCGTCGTTGCCCGCAAGACCGTTGCCGCCGATCGCGACCTCGCTTCTTTCTTTGGCTTGGATGAAGGCTCTGACCTCATCTTGGTCTCACGCGTGCGTACCGCAGACGGCGTGCCGGTCCTGTTCGAGAACAACTACTATCCTGTCGATGGATTCGAATTTCTCAAAGATATCGGTCTCTCCAATTGTTCGATATTCGAGGCCGTGGGGGAGCGTACGGGTAGGTATCCCTGCTCGTCCGATCCCTGCAGGCTGGAGATCGCCCGTGCGGGAATTGATGCCGCCCGCGAGCTCAAGGTCCCAGTAGGGGAGCCGCTGTTCTTCATGAACGCGGGCTTTCTCGATTCCAACGGAGAGCGCTTCTGCTATGGCAGACAGTACTACGTGGGTTCGCGCTACAGCTTCGATATCTAGCGGCTCTGTCTCACACAGCGCTGTTCTCGTATTGCCGCGGCAGGTCCGTTTAGCGCGTAAAAGTTACCACTTATAGAACAACCTAATATGTTTCTTGACCGACGCCTTCATGCAGGTTATACATAGAACAACCTAAGATGTTTGCCTATACGTGAAGGATTTTTGGCAAGCATCGTTGCTCTGACAGGAGGTTAAGAATGCCGGATGCCAAACAGGAGAAGCCCAAGCGCAGATTCCATCTCCAGCTTCCCCATGTGTACACCATCGCGTTCATGCTGATCGTGTTCTTCGCGGTGCTCACATGGATCGTCCCATCGGGTCAGTTCGACCGCCAGACCATTCAGACGGCCGCGGGCGAGCGAGAAGTCGCCGTAGCCGGAACGTACCAAGAGGTCGACAAGGTCTACACCGATTCGGAGACGGGGGAGACCGTCGATCTGCGACAGGGCATCGATGCCGTCCTGCAGGCTCCCGCCAAGGGCATTCAGGCTGCGGCCGATGTCGTCGCGTTCGTCCTGCTGATCGGCGGATCGTTCGCCATCGTCACCAAGACCAACGCCCTAAACGCCGGCATGAGCCGCGTGATCAAGAAGCTGAAGAACAAGGACATCTTGATCATCCCCATCTCCATGATCCTGCTCTCGATCTGCGGCACCACGTTCGGCATGTCCGAGGAGGCGCTGCCGTTCTACGCGATCTTCATCCCCATCATGCTGAGCATCGGGTATGACTCCATGACCGCGTTCATCATCTGCTTCCTCGGCCCCAACCTTGGTTACTGCGCATCCACTATTGATCCTTTCAACGTGCTGATCGCCCAGGGCGTTATCGGCATCGAGGGAAATCCCCAGCTTTGGCTCCGCGCCATCCTGTGGGTCATCTTCACCGCCGCGGGCATTTTCTGGGCCATGCGCTACGCGCGCCGCGTCAAGCTCGATCCCAAGTCCTCCATCACCTATGAGGACGATAAGCAGAAGCGCATCGAGTTCTCTGTCACCGATGCCTCTATCGAAGAGGAGTTCACGCTTCGCCACAAGCTCGTCCTCATTGATTTCGCGGTCGGCATGGGCGTTATCGTGTGGGGCCTCGTTACCCAGGGCTGGTATATGGACGAGATCTCCATGGTGTTCCTGGCCATGGGCCTTCTTGCCGGCATACTCGGCGGCCTGGACGAGAAGACCATTGCGGAGGAGTTCGTCCGCGGAATCGCCGACTTCGCCTACGCAGCCTGCATCATCGGCATCGCCCGCGGCATCCTGGTCGTCGCAGAGGGCGGAATGATCATCGACTCTATTCTTAACTGGCTCGTCGGACTCCTTGCGGGCGCTCCGTCCTTCATCTATACCACCTTCATGTACATCGTCCTCGGCCTGCTTTCGCTGCTGGTTCCTTCCAGCTCCGGCCTCGCTGCACTCACCATGCCCGTCATGGGCCCGCTGACCGAGCTTATGGGCCTCAATCCCGAGGCTGCCGTCACCGCTCTGCAGTTCGCGAACCAGACCGTCAACACCATCAGCCCCGTTGCGGGCATGACCGTCGCGGGTCTTGCCGTGGCGAAGATCTCCTTCGGGCAATGGTGGAAGACCATCTGGAAGTTCTTTATCTTCATGGTTCTGTTCGGATTGGTCGCGACTGTGATCTCCGGCCTACTGCCGATGTAGGAGGTGCCCAGCACGGATTTAAGCGCTTCCACACCCCGTCTGCGTCGCGAGCAGGTCGCCGGCATGAACATTCACTACATCATGTGGTCGCTCGATTACTTCCTTGATGCTCAGCAGCGCCTTGGCTTCAAAACCATCGAGCTTTGGGCGGCCGAGCCGCACGTGACGCTGGACCACACGGGGTATTTCGAGGCCGACGAGCTTCGCCGCAAGATCGAGTCCCGCGGACTCTCCGTGAGCTCCCTGTGTCCGGAGAACGTGGTGTATCCGTGGCAGTACGCTGCCAGAAAGCCCCTCCACGCGCAGCGGAGCCTCGCTTACTTTAAGCACGGCATCGAGCTCGCCGAGGTGCTCGGCGCCCCGTATATGTCCATCAACTCCGGTTGGGGCGATTGGGACGAGGACCGCGAGGAGGCTTGGAAGCGCTCTGCCGAGCACTTGGCGATTCTTGCGGACTATGCCGGCGAGCACGGCGTGACCCTCTGCATGGAGAGCCTGAGGCCGGAAGAGAGCAACTTGGTGGTTACACTCGCGGACGCCAGGCGCATGCTTGACCAAGTAGCCAGCCCGCACCTTACTCCAATGGTGGACACTACCGCTATGGGAGTCGCCGGCGAGAGCCTTGAAGAGTGGTTTGCCGAGTTTGGCGATGGTGCCATAAGGAACATGCGCTTCATTGATGGCGACCCATATGGCCATCTGGTTTGGGGCGATGGAAAGCACAGTATGGACGATTTCGTACGCGTCCTCAACGCGCATGGGTTCGAGGGCTATCTTGGTCAGGAGATCACCGATGGAAGGTATTTCGATGATCCCGCAGCAGCGGACCGGCACAACATGGACGCCTTCGAGAGGTATTTTGTCGACTAGCGCGTAGCTCCCATTCGCGTGGGGAAGTCAACACGCTTGACGAGAAGACTCGCAGTAAACGTTGGCGGATTCGTCCGCCGTATCGAAAGGAAGAATAACAATGAACGCACATGATCTTATCGCCGACGCAATCGCTGAAAAGGGCGGTTTCGATAGCGTCTTCTGGGTTGCCTGCGGCGGCTCCCTCATCGACCTGCTGCCCGCCCACGAGCTGCTCAAGCGCGAGGCGACTACGTTTGCCAGCGAGGCGTATACCGCCCGCGAGTTCGATATCATGCGTCCCAAGCGCCTGGGCGAAAAGTCCCTTGTCATCGCTTGCAGCCACTCCGGCAACACCCCCGAGGTAATCGATGCGTGCTCGATCGCCAAGGCGGCGGGCGCGACCGTTATCGTGCAGACGGACAACGCGGGTTCCGGCATCGATAACGGTGAGTGGACGTGCTGGGTATATCCGTGGGGCGAGGGAGTTCCGCAGGCGGAGGTGCCCGCCGGCATCTCTTTGGCTCTCGCTTCCGAGCTCCTGGATCAGCAGGAAGGTTATGCCGACCTTGCCGACATGTACGAAGGCATCGCCAAGATGGACCAGATCCTGCCTGCAGCTCGCGAGAAGGTCAACGCCGAACTCTGCGACCGTTTTGCCGCCCTGTGCCAGGACCACAAGTTCCTGTATATCTTGGGGTCCGGTCCCGTGTTTAGCCAGGCCTATGGCTTCGCTATCTGCTCGCTTATGGAGATGCAGTGGCAGAGCTGCGCCTATATCCACTCCGGCGAGTACTTCCACGGCCCCTTCGAGGTGACCGAGCCCGGAGTCTTCTACTTCCTGCAGATGTCTTCTAGTGAGTGCCGAGCCATGGATGAGCGCGCCCTCGCATTCCTCGAGACCCATACCGACACTCTTATGGTGCTCGACGCCATGGAGTACGGCATGGACCAAGTACCGGCGAGCGTTCGCGCGTTCCTTGATCCAATCCTGTTCTACGCGATGAACTGTGAGCTGCGCTCCGCTCGCGGCAAGGTGTTCGACCATCACCCGGACGTGCGTCGTTACATGGGCATCGAGAAGTACTAGCGATTTTAAAACGGGGCGCGAGGCGCGTTGAGACGTGCGAATCCCTCGCGCCCCGTCTGCTCGCCGTAACCACGGCGGTTTACCTGAATGGAGATAACCATGGCAGCCTATCCTATAAGCGTGCTTGGCTTTGGAGACAACGTTGTCGATAAGTACGAGCACATCAAGACCATGTATCCCGGCGGCAATGCAGTTAACTTCGCCGTCTTCGCCAAGAAGCTCGGCGTCGATCGCAGCGCCTACATGGGAATCTTCGGATCAGATGAGGAGGCCGAGCACGTTATAGCATCGCTCGAGGACGAGGGCGTCGAGCTTCTTCGCTGCCAGCAGGTCCTGGGCGTCAACGGCGCCGCTCGCGTGACCGTTGACGAGACCGGGGACCGTATCTTCCTGGGCTCCAATGAAGGCGGCATACGTGGCGACATGCGCTACGTGATAGACCGCTTCGCCGCCGAGTACGTCAGCGGCTTCGATTTGGTGCACAGCGGCAACTACTGCTTCACCGAGCGCGAGCTCCCCAAGATCAAGGCTGCCGGCGTGCCTATCAGCTTCGACTTCTCCGATGACTCCACCGACGAGTACTTCGGGCAGATTGCGCCATTTGTGACGTACGCCTTTATGTCCATGGGCGACGCTTCCCTGGAGGATATCAAGGCGAAGCTCGAGTGGGTGAAGGCCCTTGGCCCTCAAATCGTATGCGCATCGCGCGGGAGCAAGGGCTCCGTCGCCTATGACGGCGAAAACTTCTACGAGCAGGGCATCAAGCCCGTGGCGCCCGAGGAGCTCAAAGACGCTATGGCGGCCGGCGATTCACTGCTGACGGCGTTTTTGGTCACCTATCTTTCCAAGAAGAAGGCCGGCGAGTGCGGCGAGGCCGCGATTCGCGAGAGCTTGGACTTCGCTGCCGGTTTTGCGGCGGAGACCTGCAAGATCGAGGGCAGTTGGGGCCACCCGCTGGTCTACGAGAACTAGTTTTTTGTCGTGGCGGGGTGTCTTGGGGCGCCCCGCATTGCGTTAGGAGTCAAGATGTCCGTTCGTGCCTGCGCGGCAGGATTTTGCTGCGCCGATGTCTACCAGAATCTGGATCCCCTGGGTTGCATCCAAGGGGGCCTCTCAGGAGCGCTTCGAGGGGTGCTTCTTGAGTATATGAAGGCAAAAGGGATATGCAATCTTCATATACGGCCTTCTTTTAGAGGGCGTTGTCCTTACTCTTTCATCTCCTTGCCTATGGACATTTTGTCCATAGGCAAGAGTCCATGGTCGAGATCATGGTGAAGTTCTGCGGCTAGTAATTACTGCATTACATATTCTGTTGTCACCTGGGAGGCTTGTTTTTGCGGGCCTCTTTGTGTTGCTATGGAGCCCTGGCCTGTCGATAAACAAAGCGCCCGCTTGCCGGGGAGCAAGCGGGCGCTTCTGAGCGAATATGTTTGCGGCGAGAGCCGTGATGAGCGGTGGGGTGGCGACTAGTTGGTCGTACCGGAATCGTCACCCGTGCCCGAGCCAGAGTCAGAGCCCGAGCCAGAAAGTGCGACTGTTAGCGTGATCGTGCTGTCGGTGGACTGTTTGCCGGTGGGGGAAACACCCGTAACGGTGGCATCTTCGTTGCCGCTCACGGGATTGCCGTTCTGGTCACAGAAGCCAATGTTATAGAAACCGGCGTTGTTGAGCGCGGTAACGGCGGCGGAAATGCTCTTGCCGTACAAGTTGCCCGGGACGGCGGCCTTGCCGGACTTCTTGGCAATGACGACGGTAATCGTGGCGCCGGGCTTCTGCTTGCCGCTGGGGTTCCAGCTGATCACGGTGCCCTCGGTAACCGAGTCGTTCTCCTGGTAGCTCACGTCGACGCCAAAGCCTGCCATATCGAGGGCGTTGCGCGCCTGGGCCTCGGTCATGTCGGTCAGATCGGGGACGGACGTGGTATCCGGGCCGCTCGAGACCTTGTACGAGATGGTCGTGCCCTTCGCGACTTCCTTACCGGCTTCGGTGCCCTGCTCAAAGACCTGGCCCTCATCGGCCTCGTTGGCCTGCTCGGAGGCGTTGCCCTTCAGGCCAACGCTTGCCAACGCGGCCTCGGCCTGGTCCTTGGTCAGGCCGACAAGCAGGGGAACCTCAACCTTCTCGGAGGGCTTGGGGCCCTTGGAGATTACTAGGTTCACCTTAGTGCCCTTGGCCTTCTTGGTGTTACCGTTGGGCGTCTGCTCGGCGACCTTGCCCTCGTCGACGTCGTCGTTGTAGCTCTGATCGACGGTGCCAACCTCGAGGCCGGCCTCCTTGATCAGCTCGACGGCAGTCTGCTGGTCCTTGCCCAGCACGTCGGGCACGGTGACCTGCTCGCCGCCAAAGAGTCCTGTGGCAAAGGCCACCACGATGCCGATGACGGCAACCGCTGCCACCACGGCGGCGATGATCTTGTTCTTGTTGGATTTGGGCTCTTCGACCTCGTAGGAGCCGGTGGAGCCCGAAACCGAGCTACGGGCGGTATTCTGGCCGCTCACGCCCGAGACGGGACGCACCATGGCGCGCGTCTGATCGGAAAGCTCGCGAGTCTTGGTGGCGCCCAGCTCACCGGGGGCACCGATGATGCGCGTGGGCTCCGAGACGTTGACGGCACGGCCCGACAGGTAGCTGTTGAGCACCTGACGCAGCTCGTCGGCCGTCTGGAAGCGGTTTGCGGGGTCCTTCTCCATGCACTTGAGGATGATGCGCTCAAGGTCGGCGTCGACACCGGAGTTGATCTGGCTCGGCGGAATAGGCAGCTCGTTGACCTGCTTGAGTGCGACCGAGATAGCGTCGTCACCGTCAAAGGGGACGCGGCCGGTGGCGCACTCGTACATCACGACGCCCAGCGAGTAGATATCCGAGGTGGGGCCGAGGTCCTGACCACGGGTCTGCTCGGGGCTGACGTAGTGGGCGGTTCCCAGCACGTTGTTGTCTTGCGTGAGGTGGCTGTTCTTGGCGCGCGCGATGCCAAAGTCCATCACCTTGATGTTGCCGTCGGGCAGCACCATGATGTTCTGCGGCTTAATGTCGCGGTGGATGATCTCGTGCTTGTGGGCGACCGAAAGCGCGGAGCTGATCTGCGAGCCGATCTGGGCGACCTTCTTGGGGTCGAGGGCGCCGTGGCTCTTGATGCCGCTCTTAAGGTCGGTGCCGCGCAGGTACTCCATGACGATGTAATAGGTGTCGCCGTCCTTGCCCCAATCGTAGACGCCCACGATATAGGGGGAGGAGAGACCGGCTGCTGCCTGGGCCTCCTGCTTAAAGCGTGCGGCGAAGGTCGCGTCGCCAGCATACTGCGGCAGCATGATCTTGACGGCTACCGTGCGGTCGAGAACCTGGTCCTGTGCACGGTAGACGGTCGCCATGCCGCCTGTTCCCACCTTATCCTTGAGGAGGTATCTTCCCCCGAGGACCCTCTGTTCCATTCCTGCTCCTAACATAACTATTCGCTCAACGATGTGTGTAGTACCTATGATGTGGCCGCTGGGGCCGTGTGGCGCGTTGCCGCTAACTCTTCGGCCGCGGCGCGCCTCGGGTGTCCGATTCGATCATGGGCATCACGCTCCCTGTGCGGCAAGCGCCGCGGTCAGGACGATGCCGGCGATCTTGGCGGCCTCGACGTCATGCTTGTCGTAATCCTCTAAGGCCACCGAGATGGCGACCGTGGGTGAATCGTAAGGTGCAAAGCCAACGAACATCGAGTTGACGTTGGTGCCGCCAGTCTCGGCCGAGCCGGTTTTGCCGGCGACCTTGACGCCTGGGATCTGGGCATCGGTGCCGGTGCCGGACTGGACGACGGCAAGCATGGCCTGCTTGACCTGGTCGGCCGTGGCGGAGCTGACGGCCTGACCCAGCGAGCGGGACTGCGTGGTCTTGACTACGGTTCCGTCCGGGGCGAGTACCTGGGCTACAAAGTACGGGTCCATGACCACGCCGCTGTTAGCGATGGCGGCGGCAATCACGGCGTTTTGCATGACGGTGGTCTGCGGGCCGGGCGTGTGGTCCATGCCGACAGGCTGGCCGGCGCCGGCCCAGGCGGTCTCCCACTCGGTCATGAGCGACGGGTCGGCCATGATGGAGGCCGCGGAGGTCAGGTCCTGGCCGAGCTTTTGGCCGTAGCCAAAGGCGTTGGCAAACTGCACGAGCGTGTTTGCGCCAACTTCGTTTGCCACCTGGCCAAAGACGACGTTGGAGGACACGGCAAAGGCCTGCTGCAGGCTGATGGTGCCGTAGCTCTCGTTGGCATCGTTGGTGACCGGTGCGTTGCCGATGTCCATGGAGCCGGGCGCCTGGTAGGTGCTGGTAAGGCTGGCGGTACCGGTCTCGAGTGCCGCGGAAAGCGTAACGACCTTAAACGTTGAGCCCGGCGTGTACAGCGCGTCCATGGCGCGATTGTACATGGAGCCGTCCTCGCCGCCGCCCGTCTGCAGCAGGGCATCGATGTTGGTGTTGTCGTAGGTGGGCGAGCTGGCACATGCGAGCACCGCGCCGGTACGCGGGTCGATGACCACTACAGCGCCCTTAAAGCCCTTGAGTGCCTGCTCGGCTGCCGTCTGGATACGCGAGTCGATGGTGAGCTTGGCGGTGTTGCCCGGCTGGGTCTGGCCCGCGAGCGACGCGATGGCGTTGTTCCAGCTGGAGTAATCCTTAGAGCCGGTGAGCGTGTCGTTCATGACGCTCTCGATGGCGGTGGTGCCATACTGCTGGCTCACATAGCCAACCACGTGCGCTGCCAGGTTACCGTTGGGGTAGGAGCGTACGTAGGTGCCGTCCTCCTGCTGCAGCGACTCGGCCAGCGTCACGCCGTCGGACGTGATGATGGAACCGCGCTGGATGTACTTGGAGCGGGCGATGGTGTGGTTGTTGGTCGGCATGTCCTGATAGTCCTTGGCCTTGATGACCTGGACATAGGTGAGGTTGCCGATAAGGATGGCGAACAGCGCCGTAAAGGCGAGCACCGCACGGGTTAGACGGTTGGCGAGCGCAACGCGGCCGAGCACACCGGATTCAGGCGTGTCGAGCAGGCGACGGCGCATGCGTGAGCCGACGGAATGGCTGCCGCTGCCGTAGGAAGACGAGGTGGCAAAGCGCGTGCCCGTCGGGGCGGCGGCAGATGCGACCTGATCATCGGTGATGGCGGCCATGGTGCCGGTGCCGGTAAGCTCGGCCTCGCGTCCGGTCGCCTCGTCACCGGCGCGCAGCAGGAGCGCGACGATGATAAAGCTCGCCAGCAGAGAGGAGCCGCCCTGGCTCATAAAGGGCAGGGTGACGCCGGTCAGCGGGATCAGGCGGGTTACGCCGCCAACGATCAAGAAGGCCTGGAAGCTGATGGCGGCCGTAAGGCCTGTGGCACTAAAGGCGGCGAGGTCGGATTTAGCGCGGGCAGCCGTGGTGAGGCCGCGAACGGCAAAGAGCATAAACAGGATGAGCACGGCGCCGCCGCCCAAAAGGCCCATCTCCTCGCCGATAGCCGAGAAGATAAAGTCGGACTCGACGACGGGGATGTTGTTTGCCATGCCGTTGCCGATGCCGACGCCAACCAGGCCGCCGTCAGCCAGCGAGTAAAGTGACTGGACGATCTGGTAGCCCTGGCCCTGGGCGTCCTTAAACGGATCGAGCCAAACCTGGAAACGCACCTGAACGTGAGACAGGAACTTGTAGGCGCCCACGGCTCCAACAGCTAAGAGCGCAAGGCCGATAACGACATACGAAAAGCGCCCCGTGGCAACGTAGAGCATCAGCAAGAAGATGGTGTAGAACAGCACGGCCGAACCCAGGTCGCGTTCGAAGACGACGACGAGCAGGCACACACCCCACACGGCAAACAGCGGCAGCAGCAGTCGCAGGCGAGGGATCTTAAAGCCCAGAATCTTGCGGTTGGAGATGGAGAGCAGCTCGCGGTTCTCGGCCAGGTAGCCGGCCAGGAACAGGACGATAAAGACCTTGGCGAACTCGCCGGGCTGGATGGTAAAGCCCGCGATGCGAATCCACAGCTTGGAGCCCGAGATCGTGGTGCCGATAAAGATAGGCAGCATCAGCAGAATGATGCCGATGATGCCAAAGGTGTACTTGTAGCGCATGACCACGTCGAGGTTTTTGACTAGTGCAAGCGTTCCCACCATGAGCGCCACCGAGACAAACAGGATGATGAGCTGTGAGATGGCGAGAGCGGGGGCGAGACGCGTCACGAACGTGATGCCGATGCCCGAAAGTATAAATACGATGGGCAGGATGGCGGGGTCGGCACCGGGCACCAAGATGCGCACGGCGATGTGGGCCGCGGCAAAGGCGGCAAAGAGGCCGATCGGTACGGCGAGCGTCTCAAAGGAGATGGCAGCGCCCGCGGTGAGGACGTACATCGCATACAGCAGGATGACGGGGAACGCCGAGGCGATGAGCAAGAGCAGCTCGGTGTTGCGGCGACTCATAAGCGGCACTCCCTTTCTAATTCTTATCGGAGGCTTCGGCCTCGGCGGACTGTTCGGCGGTTTTCTCGGAATCTGATTCGGAGGTCGATCCCTGATTGGTGTTGTCGCGAATCGTTTGCGCGTCGATCACCTGGCGGGTCTGCTCCTCGTCGATCTGGTGGCGGTACTTGGATATCGTGTCCTGCGCATCGTCGGCACTTGTTTGCGGAATGCCCGCCTTGAGGCGGTTTTGCGTGTCTTCGGGCAGGTCGGATAACTTGATGCTGGTTTCGCTTTCGAGCCAGTGGAGCTTGAGTCCGAGTGGCTTGCCGGGCAGGCCGCGCCAGACGGCGACATTGCCCTGGTAGGTACCCAGGTAGTACGAGCCGGTGACACCCGTGTAAGCCCAGATGCCAGCTGCCAGCACAAAGACGAGGGCCAGGATGGCGGCGATAGTAACGTTGCGGCGACGCACGCGTTGCGCCTCGCGCATGACGCCATCGTCAACCAGGTCAACGACTACTACGGTCACGTTGTCGTGGCCGCCGGCGGCAAGCGCCGCGTCCACTAGGTTGTCGACGCAGATTTGCGCGGTTGAGGACTGCGTGGCGATGTTCTCGATATCGCTATCGGGAATCATGCTCGAGAGGCCGTCAGAGCACAGGATCAGGCGGTCGCCTTCCTCGATATGCAGAGTGAAGTGGTCGGCATACATGGCGGGGTCCGAGCCCAGTGCGCGGGTGATGACCGAACGGTTGGGGTGGACGCGAGCCTCGTCTGCCGTGATCTCGCCGGCGTCCACGAGCTCCTCCACGTAGGAGTGGTCGCGGGTCACGCGGATGAGCGTGCCCTCGTGGAGCAGGTAGGCGCGAGAATCACCCACGTGGGCGATGGCGAGCGTGTCGTTTTCGATATAGGCGCAGGTGGCTGTGCAGCCCATGCCGGGCTTACCCAGGCCGTTCATGGCCGCCTCGATTACGGCGGCGTTGGCTGCCTCGACGGCTGCGGCCAGGCGTGCTGCGTCGGCGGACTGCGGGGCCGTCTTGGCAATAGTCTCGACGGCGATGGAAGAGGCTACCTCGCCGGCGGCGTGACCGCCCATGCCGTCGCATACGCAAAAGAGCGGCGACTGCACCAGGTAGGAATCCTCATTGTGCGGGCGCACGCAGCCAACGTCGGAGCGGGCGCCCCACATGAGTTGTGTGGTGGTGCCGGCATCATAGGTCGAGTCGGTCTCGATGCGTTCCTCGGTCAGGGGCTCAAAGCTCATGGTCGAGCCGGGGTCTTTGAGCTTGGCCTCAACGGCGGCAACGTCGATCTCGGCGGTGTCACCGGGAGAGACGGTGTCGGTCTCGACGTTTGATTCGGAATCGCCGGTGTCCGGGGAGTCGGGCTCCTCGGACACGCGGGCGGTCGACTCGTCATCTTGCGGGCTGACGTTTATAGGCTCGGGTGTCGCAAAGTGCGACGGCGCGGGCGTGTTTTGCGACTGGGCGGCGGGCTCGGCCACGGCATCGGACTCGCTTGCGGGCGCAGGCTGCGGGGTCTTGGGTGCAGGGCCGTCCTCGGGGGATGTCCCCGCCTCGGGCGCCGGTGTAGACGCGGGCGCAACCTCGGATGCCGGGGCTATGGGAAACGCCGGCGCGGCGGGCTCGGGTGCTGCAAACACCGCAGCGCTCTCGTTGATTGCCGCGGCGACGGGCTCTGCAAAGTGAGCCGGCGCCGGGGTTGCTTCGGGCGCTGTGGACTGTTCCGCAGCATGTGCGCCGATGGGCGCTGCTGCGGCATCCTCTTCGCCCTCGTTATCGGCGAGATCCGAAATATCATGCGTTACATGCGAAAGAGGCAGGGAGAACACGGTGTCCTCGGGCTCCACGGGTGTGGAGCCCGCCGGAGCGGCGTGGGCCGGTGCAGCTACGGCGGCAGCCGGTGCCTCGGTCATGGTTGCGGACTTGTTCTCCTCGTCGATCATCGACGGTTCACCTTCATGACCACGTCGCCAATCTGGACTTCGTCGCCCTCACGCAGCGTCGCGGGCTCCACGAGCTGGCGGCCGTTGACGAGCGTGCCGTTAAGCGAGTTGAGGTCCTCGATGATGAGCGCCGGGCCCTGCAGCGAAAAGCGCGCATGCGAGGCCGAGACAAACGGCTCGTTGATGCAGATGTCCGAAGACGGCGAGCGGCCGACGATGACGGGGCCGAGCATGTCTACGTGGATGCCGCGGATGCCGCGCGGACCCTTGTCCACATCAATCGTCCAGATAGCCGAGTCGCGGCGCTGCCCGCGCACAAGTCCCACGCCGGTCTTCATGACGGCGAACAGGAAGATATAGAGCAGGGCGACCAGGACGATGCGGCCTGCAAAAAGGACGATATCGATGTTCATAAGCGACTATCCCCTAAATTCAAAGGTACTCAGGCCAAACGTCAGCAGATCGCCGTTGCGCAGCGGGCAGCGCGTAATGCGGCGGTTGTTGACGAGCGTGCCGTTGGTGGAATTGAGGTCCTCGATCGACCAATCCGAGCCCGTAAAGGTGAGCTGGGCGTGGCGGCGCGACACGTTGGGGTCGCGCAGGGCAATGTCGGAAACTGAGCGCTCGCGACCGATGGTCACCTGTGCGGAGGTGATGCTATGGCTCTCGCCGCTCACGACGTCGACGAGCTGGGCGAGCGGGCGCTGCGGGGCGCGAGTGCTCGCCATGTTGGAAGCGATGCCGGCTGCGGCGCCTAGGCCCACGGCGGCACCGGTCGCGGCGGCTCCGCCCATGCCGGCAAGCGCGTCGCGCGAGACGGTCTGCGGCACCGGGATGGGTGCGGCGGCGGGGTCGGGGACGCTAGGCGCGAAGGGGTCTGCCACGGCAAGCGGGTCGGGAGCGGCGGCGCGAGGCGTCGGCTGCTGCTGGGGCATGGCGGCGGGGCGCTGCTGCTGCGGGGCGGCAAACTGCTGCTGGCCGGCGCGCGGGGCGCTGGCGGCGCGGCTTGCGGCCGAGTTGTTCTGTCCCAGGCCGTTTTGGTAGGCGCGCTCTTCCTCGTACAAGCGGCCGAGCGTGGGCGCATCGACGTTCTCAGCAAAGACCGAGAACTTGCCGGCGCGCAGCTGCGGATCGATCATAAAACGCACGAGGGGCTCGCCGACAAAGACATAGCGGCGCTTTTCGGCCTGCGCCTTCACAAACTCGCGGACCTCGCGCGAAAGCTCGGGGTAGAACGGGGCGAGCATGGGATCGTCGTCGGCGGCGATAAGGATGGTATAGAGTGCCGGCGCCGTGTTGACGCCGTTGATCACCAGAGTCTGATCCTCCATGTCGCGAGCGGCCTGCTTGGCAAGCTTCTTAAAGGAGAACGGGGCACGGGTGGCACCGAAGATGCCGGCCACGTGGTCCTCGAAGATGTTCAGGAAGTTCACGAAAGATCACTCTCCGTATAGGTTCTTTGGTATCCGAGCAAATATAGGCATATCCCAACGATTATAGAGGATAGGGTTCCCGCAACCGCCGCCTTGGCGATGACCGCGGCTGCAAGGCTGGCAATTTCCATATGGTGTGCAAGACAGGACGCCGCTGCGCAGCCGATGCCGGTGACAGCGATGGCGGCGATTGCGACAAGGTTTGAGCCCTGATCGGCACGCTTGGCATGGGTATTGAGCAGCGCAGATGACGCTGCGGCAGTTGCCGCGACCAGCACAAAGGCAGCCCAAAGGAGCGGGTCTCCCAGCGCTGCGGCAACGTTACCGAGCCCCAGCACGCCTCCGGCTGAAAGCGCGACCGTGGCCAGACGGGCAAAAAGCGCGCCCATGCCCGTTGCCGCGGCGGCGCTTGCCGGGCCGAGCCAAAATGACGCGACGCCGGCGGCGACCCCAGCTGCCAGGAAGGTATTGCCGGTCAGACAGCCAAGCGCGAGTGCACAGGTGAGCGCGGCGCTTGCGGCAGCCTCGGTGCGACCCCAGGCAATCCACCAACCGGACATGGCGGCGGCAAAGATCACCGCGACGGGCAACATCGACAAGATGCCCTGCGCCTGCATGGTGGCGTTGGCCATGAGCACCAAAAAGCCCACAGCCGAGATGGCCGAGCCAATCTGGGGGGCCAGGCCAGCCGCCGCTCCGATCGCGATGGCCGCAATGACCAGGCCGGGAAGCGCCGCGACCCCGGCCGTTTGCATCAGCAAAAAGCTATAGGTGCCGCACGTTAGCGCCGAGATAGTGCGCATGGTGTAGTCGCGCGCATGGCTCCAGCGCGTGCCCGCCCAGCCGAGTGCGGGGTCGACCTCGATGGCGTCGTCCTCGTAGTGCGACGGCTCGATATCGTCGAGCTCCTGCTCGTCATCCGAAAGCTCGCCAACCATTTGCTCCAGGCTGCGACGGCCCTCGCGCACGCTGCCCAGACCGGCAAGGAGCTGGTCGCAAAATGCCTCGATGCTGTTGGGGCGGTTCTGCGGCATGGGGGAGAGCGCGCTCATGAGCGCGGCCTCGGCTCCCGGGGGAAAGTGTGGTATCAGCTCGCTGGGATAGGTGGCGCCGCCGATGATGCGGTCGAGCGAGTCGGCGGGCGTGGCCGCCATAAAGGGAGCGCTGCCGCACAGGCCCTCGTAGATCACACAGGCGAGGGCGAAGACATCGGCGCGCTCGTCGACCGTGCCGGTCTCGATATCGAGCTGCTCGGGCGGCATGTAGCCGATGGTGCCGCCGCGCGAGCCGCCAAAGCCACTGGCGGACGACAGTCGCGCCATGCCAAAGTCGGTGAGCTTTACATTGCCCGAGTGGTCGATGAGCACGTTGGCGGGCTTAATGTCCAGGTGGAGTACGCCATTGCTATGGGCGAAGGTGAGCGCCTGGCCCAGGGCATCGGCAATGGCCGCGGCCTCGTCAAAGGTAAGTGAGTGACCGTCCACGCGATGCAAAAACTCGGCCAACGACATGCCGTCGACATACTCCATGACCAGGTAGGCATAGGCGGTGTCGTGCGTAAAGTCGATAACCTGCACGATATTGGGATGTTGAAGCATGGCGGCGGTGTGCGCCTCGCGCAGGACATCCATGATGTCGCTGGCGGGCATGCCGGCGCCGTTGATAAGGGGGATGCGCTTAATGGCGACGCGGCGGCGCAGGTGCGTGTCGCGGCAGATCTCGATGGAGCCAAAACCGCCGGTCGCAAGTGTCTCGAGCGGTTGGTACCGCTTGAGCAGCTCGCGAGAGCTGGTGCCCTCCAAGGGAACGTCCGGCGAGAACCGGGCGGTATGTTGCGAGAAAAGCGGCATGGCCAACCCTCGTGCGTTTAAAGTTCGTTTGCGAGCGGCGGGCGCGGAGCCGAGCCGTTCGCGGTGGCATAGATGCTGCTAGTGTAGCACGCTCGGGTGCATGGGGAGGATAGCGGGATGCGAGGCTGCCTGCCTGGCTTGGCCTTAGCGCTTTTTCTTGTTCTTCTTCTGCTTGCGCTGTTTGCCCTTGTTGTCCTGGGGCTTGTCGGCCTTGTTGCCCTGCCTGGCCTCGGCGGCGGCCTTCTCGGCCTTCATTTTCTTCTTCTTGGTCTCGATGCGGAGTTTTTTGTTGATGCGCGCCTTGAGGAAGGGGCCGAACTGCTCGGCATCGCCGCGGACAAAGGTGTCCTTGGGGATCGTCACGCCCTGGTCGGCGAACATGGCCACAAAGATGCGCTCGCCGTCGAGCACGTGGTCGAGCTTTTCAAACGGGAAGAACTGCGACTTGCCGCTCTTGCCCCAAACCATCAGGCCGTCCTCGTTGGCGGCGACGCGGCGATAACGGCCACCCATGGACTCGTCGGCCTCGACGGCGTCGATAAAGTCGCGGGCGAGGGTGTGGTGCAGGTTTTTGCTCCACCAGGCCAAAAAGGCGCCGAATACGATCAAGACGACGCCAAACTTGATCCAGTTGCCGCCGGCCACCAGCATGCCGATGCCGATGAGCGCGGCAATTGCCGCGGCGACATACAGCGAGCCGCGACGCCTGGGCGAGGCGACCAGGCGGGCGAAGTCGGTGACCAGGTCGTTTTCGTACTGGTACTCGTTGAGGTACAGGATGCCGTCGTCGGCTGCGGCCTGCTCCTCGAGCGCGACCTCGACCTGGTCGGCTGCTTCGGAGGGAACGAGGTTGCTTTCTGCGTCTGCCATGCTCTTTGGACTCCTATCGCGGCGGGCTCGCCGTACGGGTTATTATGAATGCAGTATGCCGTGCGACCGCATGGCCGTCGCGGCAACAAGACTCAGTATACCCGGGGGAGCACCCATGGAATCGTTGTACCGAAAGTATCGCCCGCTCACCTTCGACTCCGTGGTGGGCCAGCAGCATATCGTCTCGACGCTCGAGCACGCCATCACCGAGGGACGCCTGTCCCACGCCTACCTGTTCTGCGGACCGCGCGGCACGGGCAAGACCACCATGGCGCGCATTCTGGCCAAGGCGCTGCTGTGCCGCAATGCCGAGGCGGCGCGCACCGAGGGTGCAAGCGGCTGCATGCCTGACGGTACTTGCGAGGAGTGCGAGCTCATTGCCGAGGGCAACCACCCGGATGTCTACGAGCTCGATGCCGCAAGCCGTACCGGCGTGGACAACGTGCGCGAGGAGATCATCAACTCCGTCAACTTTGCCCCGGTGCGCGGCAAGTACAAGATCTATATCATCGACGAGGTCCACATGCTCACGACGGCGGCGTTCAACGCGCTGCTCAAGACTCTTGAGGAGCCGCCGGCGCACGTGATCTTTGTGCTGTGCACCACCGACCCGCAAAAGATTCTGGAGACCATCCTCTCGCGCTGCCAGCGCTTCGATTTCCATCGCATCGGCAACGAGGATATCGAGCATCGCCTGGCATACGTGTGCGAGCAGGAGGGCTTCGATTACGACGATGAGGCGCTGGCTATCGTGGCGCGCCATGCCAAGGGCGGCATGCGCGACGCGTTGTCCACGCTGGAGCAGCTGAGCGTCTTTGGCAACGGTTCTGTGCATGCGGACGACGCCCGCTCGCTTTTAGGTGAGGTTTCGGACCAGATTTTGGGCGAGTTTTCCCGCGCCATTGCCGATCGCGATGTTGCCGAGCTCTATGGACTGATTCGTGCGCAGGTCGAGGAAGGAAACGACCTGCTGGAGCTGACGCGCGACCTGGTGGCGCATGTGCGTGACGTGTACGTTGCCTGCGTTGCTGGTGCCCGTGCCGAGCTGTTTGAGGGCGGCTCCGAGCAGGCCGAGGCGCTTGCTGCCGAGGCCGCTGCCTTTGGCGAGCATCCTGCCGACCGCCTGGCCCGTGTGCTGACGGTGCTCGACGATGCCGCACTGGAGATGAGGGGCGCGAGCGACGTGCGCCTGGTGCTCGAGATCGCCTGCACGCGTCTGGCGCGTCCCGAGGCCGATTTAACGATTGAGGCATTGGCCGAGCGCGTGGCACGCCTGGAGGCCATGGTTGCCAACGGCGCCGTGCCGGCGAGCGTGGCTGCTGCTCAGGCCGCCGCGCCCGCAGCATCCGTACCCGCTGCTGCCCAACAGCCGACGCTCATTTCGGGCGCCCGTGCTGCCGCTCCGGCGGCATCCGCTGCCCCCGCTGCTACGTCCGCGCATCAGGGTGGCATGCCTTGGGACCGCGGCGCTGCTGTTCCGGCTGCCCAGCCTGCGACCAAGTCCGCGGCTCCTGCGCCGGCGCCCAGACCTGTAACGCCTGCACCTCAGCCCGTTGCGGCTCCGGCTTCCGCGCCTGCTGCATCGACCGTGTCGGTGTCCAAGCCCAACAACGCCGCCCAGGTTGCCGCCGCCGGTGCTGCCGAGACCCCCGCGGTTGAGGACGCCGGCGAGCTCCAGCGCAAATGGGCCGAGGTCGTCGAGCGCGTCAAGGCTCGTCAGGCCTCCTACGCAGGGCTTTTGCTCAACGCCCGCGCCACGGCCGACGACGGCTCCAAGCTCACGGTCTCGTTCCCCGCGGGTTCGACTTTTGCCATCAAGATGCTCGGTCGCGCCGATACGCAGTCGGTGGTCCTGCCGACGGTCTGCGCGGTCTTCGGTCGTCGTACCGTCGACTATGTCCTGGATGGGGGTGGCACGCCGGCTCCTCAACATGAGGAGCATTCTCCATCTGCACGGGCTGCGGTATCTGCGGACCCGCAACCCGTGTCCTCGGTGCCCCCTGCATCCTCGAGCGCCAGCGCGACGCAGCCAAAAGCGGCGCCGGTAGCGGCACCGACCCCGTCGGCGCCTGAACCCGCTGCGCCCAAACCGGCTGCTCCGATCCCCGCGCCCAAGTCCGCTGCCGCGCCTGCGCCCAAGTCATCCGACCTGGCCAAGGCCCCTTGGCTGCGCTCCGACAACCCTGCCGGTGCTCCTGCCACGGGCAAGCTCCCGACCGAGCCCGCGCCCCGAGCGCCCGAGCGCGCGTCCGTCCCCATGGCTCAGCCGCCTGCGCAGGCTGCGCCATGGGAATCCGAGCAGGTGCCCTACGACGATGCTATGGTCGGTGGTTTTGCTGCCGATGCCGGCGGGGACGATCTGCCCCCGTTCGACGTGCCGGGTGCGGCGTCCGCGACCAAGGCCGCTGCTGTGGCACCCGCAGCCTCTGCAAACGACGACGTCCCCGCCGCTCCCTGGGAATCCAATCCCGGTGCTGGCAGCCCCTTCGGCCATCAGGGCGCAGCCCCGAGCATCCCGCAGACCGAGGACGAGGCCAAGGCCCTCATCCGCAGCGTCTTTGGCCAGGCCACCATCTTCAAGCCGGTGGAGTAGCTGCGCAGGCGGGTATACTGCTCAAGAAGAGGACCCCTTGTCCGGGCGCATCTGTATTTCGGACATGTGTAGTGTGGTGCCGCGTATCTCGCATTCGAGCAGACAGGTGCGTGACGGTCGGCCTAGGATGCTGAGGTCGATACGATACGTCGCATGGCTGTCCGTGTACTCGACTTGCTCGGCGTTAATGGTTGCTCCGATTGCCAAATAAACGCCTAGCTCGGCATCGACAATCTTGAAGTCCTTTATCTTGACCTTGAACTCTTGATAGAGGGACGGGCTGTTGTAGTAGACGGTTCGGGTTCCGTCGGTGCACTCATCGGTCGTCTCCCATTTGACGACGGGCTGGTCCGAGCTGGCTATCAGCAGTTCTGCTCCAAAGGCTATAGCATGGGTGATGACAACCAGCAATGCCCAGCCGACAAAGAGATAGAGAACAAAATATGCAACGGGGTGTTTTGAGCGGATGTTTTGGAGCACGTCGGGGGCATTCATGGGGGCACCTCCAAATTGCTGTCTATGGCAATCAAATTATACCCTGCCGCCATGTGCGCCGCCTCGAGCAGCGGTTCGGCATTTAGCTATTTAGTGGCGCACATGAAATGCCGGATTCGGCTCTACTAGATTGAGTGTGCGATATTATGCAACCTTGCATAATTCGACCTTGCATAATCTTTGAGTGCGGTTTGTATTGGAGGACATGTATATCGACTGAGGTAACACGTCCGCCCCGCTCTCTCGCCGCGCGCCGTGGTACGATTTTTGAGTTTGAAAGTCCCGCCGTGCTCCGGCTGCCCTTGCAGCTCGGCGTGCGGCCGCACGTAAAGGAGCCATCATGGCCGGTATGAACATGCAGCAGATGATGAAGCAGGCTCGCAAGATGCAGGAGCAGCTTGCCGCCGCGCAGGAGAACCTCAAGTCCCAGACCGTCGACGCCTCTGCCGGCGGCGGCATGGTCAAGGTGACCGTTAACGGCGAGATGGAGCTCGTCAACCTCACCATCGATCCCGATGCGCTCGATCCCGAGGACGTCGATATGCTGCAGGATATGATCATGGCTGCCGTCAACGAGGCCGTCCGCGGCGTCAACGAGCTCGCCAACAAGCAGATGGGCGCCATCACCGGCGGCCTCAACATCCCGGGCATGCCGTTCTAAGACACGCATATATATGAGTGCCAACCACAGTCTGCAAAAACTGCTCGATGAGCTGGGCCGTCTGCCGGGCATTGGTCCCAAGTCGGCCCAGCGCATCGCCTATTACCTGTTGGAGGCCGACGCCGAGGAGGCGCGCCGCCTGGCCGAGGCCATCCTGGAGGTCAAGCAGGAGGTCCACTTTTGCAGCCGCTGCTTTAACTACGCCACGGCCGACGAGTGCTCCATCTGCCAGGACCCGATGCGCGATACCACTCGCATTTGCGTGGTGGGCGAGCCGCGCGATGTCCAGGCGATCGAGCGCACGGGCAGCTACCACGGCCTCTACCACGTATTGGGCGGCGTGATCAGTCCCATGGACAAGATTGGCCCCGAGCAGCTGCACATTCGAGAGCTGCTGGCACGCTTGGGCCACGAGGACATCCACGAGGTCATCATCGCCACCAACCCCAATATTGAGGGCGAGACCACGGCGAGCTATCTGGCCCGTACCATCAAGCCGTTGGGCGTCGAGGTGTCGCGTCTGGCAAGCGGCCTTCCCGTGGGCGGCGACTTGGAGTATGCCGACGAGCTTACGCTTGGCCGCGCCATCGAGGCCCGTCGCGCGATTTAGGTGGCGAGCCTGCTCCTGCCGTATGTTTTCCTCACAGTCGCACGGGGTAGTCATAATTTCCCCGTGCGACTGTGAGTTTGTTGTGCAACAAAGATGCTTCGTATCCGCTTATCGCATGGATGCTTCCGCTCGCATCCTTAATTTGCTCATTCGTTGCGCAACCTTTTGGGTTCGCTGATACACTCAAATATGGATTCGAATGAATGCGCCGCTCCCGAGCGGCGTGTTTTTGTTGGAGGAGAACGCATGCGGCCCGGTGGCACTCAGACAAAGCGCGGCGCCGCGGTGCGCATACGACGCCGACTGGGCTTGGCGTCGCGGGCGTACGCACTGCTATCGTGCTCGCTGGTGCTGGTCATAGCTGGCGTTTCTGCCTATGGCATGACCGTGCCGTCCATGATGCAGGCGCATGCCGCACGCGAACCGCGCGTGGGGCATGAGGTCAAAAGCGATCTGGGCACCACGACTGGATATGCTTGGGCAAGTGTGGTCGGGCATATTGTGTTTGGCACCGACGATGCGGACGGCGCCGAGGCCCCGGACAACGAAGTCACGCTTGCCAATGGCAAAACCATCGTGCTCACCAACACCAAGATCATCGATCGATTGTCCAACAATAGCGTGGCGGCAACGGTGAATAAGGTCGAGCAGCAAAAGGAGCAGGACGCCCAGCAGTCCGGAAAGCCCGGTAGCTCGGATACTTCTGGCTCCGGCTCGGATTCATCGAGTTCGGGCGGCGGCTCTGGGTCGGGTTCCTCTACCGGAGGGCCTGGAAACGGCGGCTCGACGGGCGGCAACACTGACAACGATGCAAACTCCGGCGGCCTTTCCGCTGCTGAGGAAGAGAGCATTCACAGTTGGCTTGTGACCAAGTACAACATGCTCGACGGCTATGTTTCTCGTGCCAATGACGTGGTCTCGACCTATAACTCTACGGGAGATCCCAGGCCGTGCGACAGCCTGGTCGGGGAGATGTTTGTCATTCGAGCCGAGTTCGGTCGTCAGACATTCTCGCCCCGGTCAAGGTGGTATCAGCAGTATGCCAATCTGTGGGGCTGTTACACCAACCTATGTCAATGGGTCGGCCATTACGGCGATGATGACGTCGCGCTCGGTAACTTCAACAATAACGTGGCGGCGCTTGCCCTATGATGACCGATCTTGCATCCACCACACCACAATCGCTCGGTCGCGATCCCATGGTCGGCCTGCGCCTGGCGCGTGTCGACGGGTTTGAGCCGGCCATTGCGCTCGGTCAGGACGAACTGCCTGCCTATCTGCGTCGTTTTACGATGCTGTTTGCCGACGATGCCACCATGCGCCGTGGCGGTATCGGCCGCGTGACGCGTGCCGTCAACGCCCAAGGCGAGGCCGTGGCACTCAAGCAACTCATCTTGCCGACGCGCGATGAGTTTGATGACGATGCCGCTCACGAGGCGCTGGTCGCCAAGTTCAAGGCGGCGTTTCGCGAGGAATACGAATGCCATCGCGCCCTTTCGGGCCTTAAGGGCTTTCCCCGCCTCTATGGCTGGGGCGAGGTCGACGGTGTGCCTGCAATTGTCATGGAATGGGTCGAGGGCGAGACGCTCGCCCGCTTGCGTTCGCGACTTGCCGTGGACGATGCCGGACGCCTGTCGCCGCTTGTGGCGGCGCGTCTGGGTCGCGACCTGTTCGATCTGCTCTGCCGTATGAGCCTGGTGGGCGAGGGCTTTGTCCATCGCGATATCTCGCCCGCTAATATTATGGTGCGTACGGCGCGTCTACCGCTTGACCGGCAGCTTGCCGAGGGTACCTTTGACCTGTGCCTGATTGACTTTGGCTCGTCGCTGGCGCTTGAGCCTGCGTCGGCCGTGGCCGGTACCGGCGGCAAGGCGTCGTTTACGGAGCGTTATGCCACGCTGCGTCGCGCGACGGTTGCCTATGCCCCGCCCGAGATGCTCACCGACGATATTCCCGACCTGCGCGCTTTGCGTATGTCACCGGCGATTGACGTCTATGCCGCGGCAAGTACGGTTTACGAGCTCATTGCCGGCGTCGCGCCATACGAAGCCGCGCCGAGCACTTCGGGCACCTCGGGTTCGCGCAAAAAGACGCGCGACATCGCGAGCCCCTACCGTCTCAAGATGGACACACGGCCCGACTATCCCATTGGTGCCCATGCGCCCGGTTGTGATTTGACTCAGCTGCTCCGTCGTGAGCCCGATGTGGCGCTCGCCGCGGCCGAGCAGGCCCAGCAGCTAGGGCTTGAGCCGGATTCCGAAGAGCTACGCGATGCGCTGGCGTTTGTCGATGCCCAGCTGTTCGACGTGGTGATGGCCTGTCTGTCCAGCCATCAAAAAGATCGTCCCGAGCCGGCGGCGGTCGAGGCGGCGCTCTCGGCGTTTTGTGACCACTATGCGCAAAATGTCGGTCGTTCGCTCCGCGGCGAGCCGCTCACGCCGTGCCCCATGGATGCGTCTGGCCGCGCGGTTCGTCGCGCGGCGATGATCGGTGCGGCGGTCGTCTGTGGCGTGGTTTGGGCTGTGGTCGTGATTTCGGCCGCGCTGCTGGCGTCGGGCGCTCGCGTGACGGCGACTTTGGGATCGCTCGTGTGGTCTGGGTCACTACCGGGTATTATTGCCGCACTGGCGTTGGCGCTGCCAGGCATAGCCGGCGTTGCCGCGGGGGCACTTGCGCGCGATCGGCGCTCGGGCTTCCTGCAGGGTGTGCTTGCGCTTTCTGCCTGCGAGGTTCCGGTGCTGGTTGTGGCTGCATGTAGCGTATTTTCCCAACGCGCCGTGATGGGCGGCCTTGTTGCCGCTCTGGTTGCAACCTATACGCTTACGTGGTTTTTGCTTGCGATGGGCTTTGCCTTTGAACTTCCCGTTTCGGCACCGCGACGCACAAAAGCCCAGATGGCGACTCCGCTTGCCGGTGGAGCCGCAGCTGCCCGTACTTTTGGCGGACCTGTCGAAGTATCGTCCGATTCTATTTCTACGACCAAGGAGGCCTAGGTCATGGCATCTCAAGTTGAGCTTACCCCATGCGGGGCCATGTTTGACATCTTTAAGCGCGCGGCGCATCTGAGCCATATCGAGCTGTGCGGCCTGGTGCTTTCGTCCCGTCCGCTCGCCGACGGCCGCAGCCCGCAGAGCCGAGCCGCCGATCGCTCTTGGGTTTCCCGCTTTATCGTTCGCGCGCCGGTCGGCACGCTTCAGCAGCGCTACTTTGCCGAATACGGTACCTCGGCTGAGCGTATTATGTCGCAACTGGCCCTGCGCCAGCGCAATCCCATGGACTCCACGGCTGTGATCAATATGGTGTGCGGTCCTGCAGGTGAACCGATGGTACGCGCGCTCGAAGAGTGCCACCAGGACACGAATCTCTATCGCAACGCGCTCGATCGCCTGTCCCAGGCGGCGGAACTCATGCCCGCCGAGCGCGCCGAGGCCGTGCTGGTGCTGTTTGTCGCCGTCGGTTGTTCGGCGGATGTGCGGTCCTCGGTGAACTATGCCATCGACTACGCGCACGCGACCTGTGGCGGAGGAACATCCACGCCGCGTTCGCTTGGCATGTCGATGACCGCGGGCGAACGCGAACCCGCCCCGGCGCACCCCTTGGGCTTGCTGCGCGTACAAAACAGTTTTGTCGTGAGCGCCCCGCGCTGGATTCAGCCGAGCGAGCAGGGTGTTGAGATTGGCGCGCTGGCCACTGGTGAGGGCGATATTACCGACGTCGGCGACGATGTCTCGGCCCGCCATGCTCATATCTGGTGCGATGCTCAAAATATCTGGCACGTCGAGGACTTGTCGTCCACCAACGGAACCGTGGTGGTAAACGGGGCCACGCGCGTCTGCATTCAGGTCGAGCCCGGCCGTTCCGCCCAACTCAATCCCGGCGACGAGCTCAAGCTCGGCGAATCCACTACCTACGCCATCCTCTTCGGTGCTCTCTAGCCGGCAGATAGGGACGTTTCTTTTCTGCCGGCACTTGGGGACACTCCTCGGCGCGCCAGAGCCAGTCGCCCGGGGATGGAGGGGCCATTTTGGCCCTTGGCGGTCAGTCGGGGCGAAACTAGAAGATCTTTCCGATTCGCGGCTGTTCATGCTTGTAGAGCATCTAAAACAATAGGATGTTATTCTGGAATATGCCGGGTGCGTGAACTTGCCTGTCTTAGCCTTAATAAGGTATAGGGGAGTTTGGCTCAGGGATTCCGTCTTGTTCTTCAGCGCAGTATTGTGGGACAGATTTGCTGAGATTGGCGCCTTACACCGCAGAGCGCACGGAAGGCTCTCGATTTGTGTTCTGGCCCCAGAATACAGGGCCTGATACTTACCAACTGTGGCATGGATGTAACATCTGTAGAAATCAACCCTTTTGTTGTCGACCTTTGTAAGAAAAACACTGCCATCAACTCTTTGGATGACGAAACTAGGGTGCTTGAGGGGAGCCTTTACTCCCCTCTGAGAGATGACTCATGTTTTTCGCTTGTCGTTGTGAATCCTCCGTTACTGCCGATTCCGGATGAGATTCCTTATCCCTTCGTTTGAGATGGAGGACAATCGGGTCTGGATAAAACACTTCGTATTCTTAAGGGTGGCGATACGCATTTAGAGAAAAACGGTAAATACTGCTAATAGGGGTGACGACGATGGTGCAGGGGCGACCCGCGATGCTCTCATCAATACGTCGGATACTTGGGAAATCAGGTCTAGATGCATGTATGATGATGCTGTGTGGCTATTCAATTAATCCGCGTTCCGAATGGGTGCAGGGTATAGCTGCGACATCGTATGCTTTTGACCCGGCGCGATACTCAGATATTTCTGAGGCGGTTGACGAAGTTTATACGCACTATGCCGCGCAAGGCGTTTCGGAAGTTTGCACATCTACGTTACGGGCTTAGGTTTCTTCAAGCGAGCAGGCCGGTTGCGTTATTTCGAGCGATTTTTCTAGTCTAGACGACAAAAGGCAAAGGATTTGATGGGTATAAAACGCGGACGTTTGTGGGCGGATGCTCAAATCTATTGTGGCAATCGGGCGGTTGAAAAAGATATTTCAACCGCCCGATTGCCAGGTTCGTCGGAGGAGATGTCCGATTCCGACTCTCTTGTAGGAAGAGCTTGAGATCGTATTGGCCCAAGGCAATCTTAAAGCAGTCTCATTGGCAAATCTTCGCTCCTGTTGTGTTGAGGTGTAAGGTATCAGTGATTGATGTTTTGTGGCGGGTAGATTGGGGCCTTCCTTGATTCGATGCGTTCTCTCGAGGTTCATCAGAGCAAAAGGGGCTTTCGTCTTCATTGCTATCACGGTGATTGGAACCGCTCTCTCCTATGCCATGCCATACGTGAACGGGAAATTCTTAGATTTTCTTCTCGGTAACCGCAGCGAAAGAGACGCCGTACTCTTCGCGCTCCTGGTTGCGTCAATAGGAGTTTTCTCCACCCTCTTTACTTATTTTGCAGGAACACTTTCCATTCGCATAACCACGAGACTTTCCTTTGATCTTCTCAGGGAGGCCGTCTTGCGTTTTGAAAGAGACGATTACTTGGTGACTCGGACCATCGATCCAGCCTATACAACGCAACGGATTATTTCCGACTCCAGCGTGGTCTCATCCTTCGTTTTGGCGAATTTTATCAGTGCGCCGCTGTCCATTGTAGCCATTCCCATCGTATTGCTTATCATATGGTCAATTGATTCAACTCTCGCGGTGTTTTCCATCATTCTCCTCATCGTGTATTTCTGTGTAATTACTGGGTTGAGGAAACTTTTGTATAGGGTCACGTATGAGAAGAAAGAGGCGGACAGCGCCTTTTACGCCGCAATTGCATCGCAGCTTAATCAGATTCTCAACATTCAACTGACATCTTCGTACGGCAAGAGCGAACAAGCGCTCGACGCTGGGTTTAAGAGCTATTTTCCCAAAGTTTTGCGCTCCGGAAAGCTATCATATTCTCTGACATCGCTCGATGGTCTTTTCGCAGCGTTGTTTCAAGCGGTGATACTTGTTGTTTCCGGAGTACGAATCATTAACGGAACTATGTCAATAGGCGAGTACACTATCATCGGTACATACTTCGCGGTTCTCTTTAAGACTTTGAAAAGTATGATGTCATTGTTCAAATCCTATCAAGATGCCAAAGCATCATGGGATAGGACGGCTATCGCGACGAGAGAAAAGGAGAGATCGGGGTGGAATCGGACCGATTTAGCTAAACTCGATGAAATAAATGACATTTCGGTATCTGATTTGGAATTCTCGGTTGCCCTTCCAGACGGATCTGTCCGAGAGGTCCTCGGCGGGTTTTCTTTCAAGTTTTCCGGTCCTGGTACATATTGCATAGTTGGGGAAAACGGAAGAGGCAAGACGTCACTTCTTTACTTGATGCTCGGGCTATACTCATCGAAAGGCAAAGTAAAATACAACGGCGTGCCAATCGAAGAATGCGACTTGGATTACATACGTGCGAGAGAGATATCGTGCTGCCCACAGTCGTGCTTCGCGCCGGACGAAACGGTGAAAGAGCTGTTAGAGTATTTCGACACGCCCTTTTCTTCCTATCACCGGGGTGTAGATGGCCTACTTTCGCTGGAAAACAGCGTGAAGGAGTTGCTCGGGAAACGCTGCTCCGCGCTTTCGGGCGGTGAGCTGCGCCGAGTGTACTTATGGTCGGCGATTTCACGCAAGTCGTCAGTTTTGGTACTCGACGAGCCCACGACTGGGTTAGACGCTGTAAGCCGCGCCGAGCTTGCGGCCTATGTTAAGCGCAACAAGCAAAGCCAGCTGATCATCGTTGTCTCTCACGATGACGAGATGGTCGGCGCGGTAGAAGGGGTAGTGGATTTAGGCAGCATGTACCAGGGTAAATGATGACAAGTGTAGTGCTACCCAACTGGCAGAGATAACAAAAAGGCGATGCAGATGCACGTAGCATTCAGGCGGTTCGGACTCGGTGCCTTCACGCCATCGCAACGCTTTCAGATATAGTTCTCGTTCTCTTACTAAAGGAAACTTTAGTCTACGTCATCTTGTCGAGACAGAGGTGAAGCGAAGTGTTGTCGCGACGTATCTTATTCCAGGTGGCTCAGTATCAGCGTGAGAATCGCACCAAAGTGTACTTACGATTCTCGTGTCCCACGGACAACATGAGCTGAGCATTGAGGTTCCACCCTTTGCTGCAACTACACGGGGTTGGACGGCAATGAATATGCCGGGCCGCATACCACGCGCAGCGGGGGTCCATGTCCCAGTATGTTGCCTACAGCAGCCTCGATGTCCACGCACACATCATCTCTGCCTTCGCGTTCAATCCATTTGCCGGAGAGTGCGAGGGTTGCCAGGCCGTAGAATTCGAGCCGAACAAATGAAATGCGGTATCAGCGCATAGGATTAAACCGACGATTGCTTTGCACTGAGAATACGCTTGGAAAGCCGCTATGGGTGGCGGCCCGGGTTAAATAGAGAAGCCCGTCCGATCACTTTCATGTGGCGAACGGTCGGGCTTCTTATTCCACTTGCCAATGCTCGGCTCATATTGGAAGAAAGCTACGCTAATGTTTGCGTGACACTCCTATTTTCTCCGAAGAAAGAGTCGGATAATGAAGAATAGAATTAAAAAAGGTGCCAGATATAACGCAAGTATAAAGGCTAATCCAACGAGACCTTGCAATAATGGCATAACTCCTCCCAGACACGAGATTTTGGTATTTGTTCCCATCTTATTCTGAATTGGACCAAATAGTTCCTAGCCACAAAACTACTCGTCAACTGGATCGCACCAATCTGCTGGCAAAACACAGCTTGATTCTTTATCGACATAGCACCAATCCGCAACAGGGCACTCGGCGATGTCGTAAAAATTGCATATATCAACTCCAAGACAACAAGGCTCAACGGGAGGATGTTCATTTGAACCAACAGGATGGATATGCTTCATAACAGCTCCTCACCTTAATCCAATTAGAGACTACGTTTGATCAATGCCACAGTGATCTACAACGCAGATGCTGCCGCCATCCATGTCATAGTCGCAGTAATCGTATGCACCACAGCCATCTGCTTTATCATAAACAGTACAGATGTCAGTAATGCCCAAGAGGCAGTCAAAAGACATCGGCTTCACGCCTGCCTCGTCGCCACTTCCTGGATTAATCGGATGAATAT
This sequence comes from uncultured Collinsella sp., assembly GCA_900544205.1. GTDB lineage: Bacteria > Actinomycetota > Coriobacteriia > Coriobacteriales > Coriobacteriaceae > Collinsella. The sequence goes on along the minus strand of UQUG01000007.1, from coordinate 1,514 downwards.
GCTTCACGACTACCTCCCTTTGAGTGCAGAAAAACCTCAATATTGTGTATAACAAACCAAGATGTCTAGTTCACCATATTTCTAGAATGGTTTCGGCGGACGTAGCAATAAGCTTCGCAGACGGTAATCAGAAGAACGAACACCTCCACAATGGTGACAGCAATGCGCTGAACCGCTTATTCCGATACAGTAGCTTCTCGTTGATTTTTCTCCTGCGAAGATGAGTGGCGGGAAATAAGGTCAAAAGCCATCTCGTAGCACATTTTTCTATATTCACATGATGCAGGGTGTAGACTCTTGGGCAAGTAGCCGTGCTCGTCTGCAGCCTCCCAGCTACAGCCCCCACCACAGAAAGACCGAGCCCAACAGTCCGTACAGTCAATTCTTTTTTCGACACCCTGACTCCAGTTTTCAATATACCTAGTTTCGTCAATTCCGGTGACGATGTTGCCCATTTTGAATCGCATCATCCCGACAAACCTGTGACAGGGGTATACGTCCCCTTCGGGAGTCACGGAAATAAAACGCCTGCCAGCCCCGCATCCGACAAAGGCGATCCTGTTGCTCATAATCAAATCAACTGCAGTTTTCAATGTTCTAAACAAGGGCTTTTCCCCTTGATCAATCTGTTTGAGATATTGATCCGCCAAATCTATTAGGCCCGCCCTGATTTTGTTTAATGAGTGTTCGTCGAGTTTGATATTCTCATCGAATGAGCTCACGGGCGAGAAGTAAATCCTTCTGAAGCCCATCTCTTTAAACTGAAGATAGTCTTCAACAAGGTTACAGTTATTATTTGTTAAGGTCGCTCTTGCGCCGAAGGGGAACGACTCGGAAAAACGACGAACGTTTTTGTCGATATCGGAGAAAGAGCCGCCTCCCGTCTTGTACGGGCGCGATGCATCGTGCTTGCATCCTGTACCATCGAGACTAATCAGAACAGAAAACCCGTGCTCCTTGAAAGAATTCACAGCAGTGTCATTCAAAAGGGTTGATTTCCGATCTCAGCCGAACACATTAGGCAAATAGGCCATTCCCGCAGCTAGCCGAACGCCCCCGCGGCCCCTCCTGGGGTCCGGGGGCGGTATTTCCCCAGTTGAAGGAACGGTGGAGATGTGTTTCGATGGGTCCGGTGGCCATGCTCCGCCCTCCGCCCGGCACCTCTTCCCAGACTCAGCCGGACGGTCGGTCCGTCTATTCCGTTTTGCCTTCAGGCTAGGCCAGCGGGGCATCGCCCCTCTCTGCGCGCGCCCTCTCGATGAGTCCCGGCGTCAGGTCGAGCTCGGCCAGAGGCACATCCTCCACGCCGTAGGCGTCAAGCAGCGCCGCCGCATCGTCCCCGAGCATCGCCCTGAAGGCGCGCGCGGGCGTCGAGAAGCCGAGCGCGCCGCGGGGCTCGGAGTTCACGTGCGACATGGCGAGCGCCATGTCGGCCGGGGATAGCCGGTCGAACCTGAGCCCGGCGCCCTTGGGCAGCAGCTTCCTGATCTCGACGTGGTTGCGCTCGCAGGCGC
>UQUG01000006.1 GCA_900544205.1 uncultured Collinsella sp. | reverse complement strand
TTAGTCCCTATTTCACCGCAACTAAAAAAGGGGCGCTGACCGGGATAGTCAGCGCCCCTTTTGTTGGATTGGCTAGCCTCCGAGGTAAGCCTTGCGGACGTTATCGTCGTGCAGGAGCTCTTGGCCGGTGCCGGTCATGGTGATCTTGCCGGTCTCGAGCACGTAGCCGCGCGTGGCGATCGAGAGCGCCATCTGCGCGTTCTGCTCGACCAGAAGCACCGTGGTGCCGGCCTTGTGCAGGTCCTCGACAATCTGGAAGATCTGCTCAATCAGAATCGGCGCCAGGCCCATGGAAGGCTCGTCGAGCATGAGCAGCTTGGGGTTGCTCATAAGGGCGCGGCCCATAACGAGCATCTGCTGCTCGCCGCCCGAAAGGGTGCCGGCGACCTGGCGACGGCGCTCCTTCAGGCGCGGGAACTGCTCGTAGACGCGCTCCAGGCCCGGAGCCACCGTGGACTTGGGCTGTGTATAGGCGCCCATCTCCAGGTTCTCCTCGACCGTCATCTGCAAAAAGGCGCGACGGCCCTCAGGGACCTGAGCCAAGCCCTTGCCCACCAGCTTATCGGCAGGCGTATGGGTAATGTCCTCGCCCATAAACTTGATGGAGCCGGTCTTGGAACGCAGCAGGCCCGAGACGGTTTTAAGCGTCGTAGACTTACCGGCACCGTTCGCACCGATCAGAGCAACGATCTCGCCCTCGTTGACGTTAAAGGAGATGTCCTTGATGGCGTGGATGGCGCCGTACCAGACGTTGATGTTGTAGACGGAAAGCATCGGCTCTGCCATTTAGTTCTCCCCCTTATCCTGCTTGCCCAGATATGCCTCGATAACGGCGTCGTTGTTCTGGATTTCCTCGGCCGTGCCCTTGGCGATGACCTTACCAAAGTTGAGCACGCAGATACCCTCGCAAATATTCATGACGAGCGACATGTCGTGCTCGATAAGCATGATGGCAATGCCGAAGGTGTCGCGAATCTTAACGATGTTCTCCATGAGTTCCGCGGTCTCGGACGGGTTCATGCCGGCGGCAGGCTCGTCGAGCAGCAGTAGTTTGGGGTTGGTGGCAAGCGCGCGGACGATCTCCAGACGACGCTGAGCGCCGTAAGGCAGCGAGCCGGCCTGCTCGTTTGCCAGATGCTCCATATCAAAGATGGACAGCAGCTCCATGGCGCGCTCGTGAGCAGCCTTCTCGTGCTTCCAATACGTCGGCAGGCGCAGCACGCCCTCAAAGCCGGAGTAACGCTCCTGGTTATGCAGGCCGACCTTAACGTTATCCTCCACCGTCATGGTGTTGAACAGGCGAATGTTCTGGAAGGTACGGGCAATACCCATGCGGTTGACCTGGTAGACCGACTTGCCCGAGGTGTCCTCGCCGTCGAGCAGGATGGTACCGTGCGTGGGCTGGTACACCTTGGTGAGCAGGTTGAAGACCGTGGTCTTACCGGCCCCGTTGGGGCCGATGAGACCGGCGATCTCGGTCTTGCCGATGGTCAGGCTAAAGTCGTCGACTGCCTTAAGGCCGCCGAATTCAATGCCCAGGTGGATGCACTCGAGTGCAGGGCGCTCGCCCAGGTCGCGGTCGGGAACGATGGCGCCAGAAGGATACGGGACCATCTTGCCCTTCTTGAACTCAAATTTACTGGGCATCGGCTGCCACCTCCTTCTTGGAAGCAAAGCGGTCCTTGACGCGACCGAAGAACGCCTTGAGCTGCGGGTTGTTGGTAAAAATCATGACCAGGATCAGCACGATGGCGTAGATGAGCATGCGGTAGTCCGAGAACTGACGGAGCAGCTCGGGAAGCACCGTGAGCAGCGCCGCCGCGATGACGGAGCCGCGCATATTGCCCAGACCGCCCAGGACCACGAACACCAGGATGAGAATGGACGTGTTGAAGTCGAACTTGGTGGCGGAGAGCTGCGAGAAGTTACCGCCGAAGAGAGCTCCGGCAGCACCGGCGAGGGCAGCGGAAACCACGAAGGCGATCATGCGGTACTCGGTGACGGAGATGCCTACGGACTCGGCTGCAATCTTGTTATCGCGCACGGCCATAATGGCACGGCCGGTACGGCTGCGAACCAGGTTGAGCACAATCACGAGTGCGACCATGACCAGGATGGCACCGGCGAGGAAGGTCGAGTACGTCGACACGCCCGAGGCGCCCTGGGCGCCCTTGATGATGGCGGTGCCGTCCTCGAGCAGGTGCAGGTCGTTGATCGTGGAGTTACCCGTGATGTTAAAGATCACATGCAGGCCGCGGGAGTCGACGCCCACGATAAGGCAGGTGACGATCTCTTTGATGATCTCGCCAAAAGCCAGGGTCACGATGGCCAGATAGTCGCCGCTCAGGCGAAGGACCGGGATACCGATCAAGAAGCCCAAGATGGCAGCGGCGATAGCGCCGACCACAATGCTGATAATCAGGCGCATCGGGTCGGACGGAACGGCGCTCTCCAGTGCGACGGCGGTGACGATTCCCGTATAGGCGCCGACGCTCATAAAGCCCGCATGGCCCAGCGACAAGTCGCCCGCGATGCCGACGACGAGGTTGAGGGAAATGGCCATGACGATGTAGGCCGTAATGGGAACCAACTGACCGGCGATCATGCGCGGGATCATATGGTTGGACTGCATAAAGAACACGATGGCGAAGGCCACGATGCACATAGCGTACGTGACAAAATCGTGACGCGTCTGCTTGTCTTTAAGAAACTTCATAACGCTCACCTACACCTTCTCGGGGACGTACTTGCCCAAGAGGCCGGCAGGCTTGACGAGCAGGACGATGATCAGAACACCAAAGACGATGGAGTTGGCAAGGCTCGTGGAAATGTAAGCCTGAGCCATCGCCTCGATGATGCCGATGAGAATGCCACCGACAAAGGCACCGGGGATGGAGCCGATGCCGCCGAAAACGGCAGCGTCGAAGGCCTTGATGCCAGGCATGGCGCCCGTGGTGGGCTGCAGGACCGGCGAGTAGGAGCACAGGAGCACGCCGGCGATGGCAGCGAGGGCGGAGCCGATGGCGAACGTCATCGAGATGGTGCGGTTGACGTTGATGCCCATGAGCTGAGCGGCGGCCTTGTCCTCGGACACGGCGCGCATGGCCTTGCCCATCTTGGTCTTACCTGTAAAGAACATCAGGCCGGCCATGATAACCAGGCAGGCGACGATGGTGACGAGCGAGACGGCGCTTACGTTAAACTTGGCCAAGAACTCCGGCACCGGGAAGGTGACGAGCGAAGTGAAGTTCTTGGGCGTGGCGCCCCACAGAAGCTGCGCGGCGTTCTGCAGGAAGTAAGACACGCCGATGGCCGTGATCAGAACGGCCAGCGGGCCTGCTTGGCGCAGCGGCTTATAGGCCAGACCCTCAATGAGAACACCGAGAACCGTGCAGACCACACAAGAGAGAACTACAGATGCCCAGCCCGGGAGGCCGAGATACGACGTGGCGCAGAACGAGACATAGGCACCGACCATGATGACATCGCCGTGAGCGAAGTTGAGCATCTTGGCGATACCGTAGACCATGGTGTAGCCCAACGCGATGATGGCGTAGACGCTGCCCATGGACAGACCGTTGACCAGGTATTGGATAAAGACCGTCATGTTCCACATCCCCCTTTCGGATAGGTTTCCAGTTAATGTATGAAACAGGGACGTTACACTGTCCCTAGATACCAAGCAAGCAGGGAAGGCCAAAACCTCCCCTGCTTGGGATCAAAACCGCTCTATGTAAGGCGGCCAATTAGGCCTGTACGTACTTGCCGTCGGTGATGACGTACGCCGTGGGCTCCTTCTGGACCTGGCCCTTATCGTTCCAGGTGAGCTTGCCAGTCAGACCGTCAACGGTAATCTTGAGCATAGCCTTGGACAGCTTCTCGGCGACCTCGGTCGGATCGGCGTCGACACCAAGACCGGCCTCCTTGACGGCCTCGGCCACCGCGTGCACGCCGTCGTAGGCGTCGGCGGCAAACTGGTCGGGGGTATCGCCGTACTTATCCTTGTAAGCGTTGACGAAGTCGGCGTTCTTCTCGTCGTCAGCGGAGAACGGGGTCATGAGCAGCAGACCCTCGGCAAGAGAGGTATCGAAGCCCTCAACGCCCAGGATGCCGTCCATGCCGTCGCAGCCCATCATCTTGACGTCGTAGCCCATGTCCTTGGCGTTCTTGAGCAGGACGGACGCCGGCGTGTAGTAGATCGGCGCAAAGATCATGGTGGCGCCGGCCTGCTTGGCCTTGGTCAGCTGATTGGTAAAGCTCGTGGCGGAGTCGTCCTTAAAGGTCTCCTCGTCAACAATCTCGAGCTTGGACTCAGCGGCCTGGGCCTTAAAGGAATCTGCGATGCCCGAAGAATAGGCGTCGCCGGAGTTATAGAACAGCACGAACTTTTCGTCCGCATACTTCTGCGCCAGGAACTTGGCAGCGTTGACACCCTGGTTGGGGTCGGTGAAGCAAACCTGGAAGACGCAATCCTTGCCGTCGGTGACGTCCTCGGAGGACGCGGACGGGGTGATCATGAACGTCTTGGGGTCGTTACCGCACTCGGCGGCAACGGCAACCGACGCACCCGTGGTGGTCGGGCCGACGAGGGCCTGCATGCCCCAGTCGAGCAGGGTGTTGAAGGCGTTGACGGCCTTCTCGCCGTCGGCCTGGTCATCCTCGGCCTTGCTGGCAAGCGGCAGCTCCTTGGTCGAGAAATCCTTGCAGCCAAGCTCGACACCCTGGGTAACGGACTTGCCGTAGGACGCGTTGGCGCCGGTCAGCGGGCCGATGGTACCGATCTTAAACGAAGCGTCGCTCGAAGCGGAACCGCTGTCGCCGCCGTTGGAGGAGCAGCCAGCTAGAATGGACATCGCCCCCAGACCTGCTGCGCTCGCGATAACGCTCCTGCGATTCATAACAGGGTTCAATGACTTACCGGTGAGGCTCGACATGCGGCTCTCCTCTCAAATCTCGTCGGGTTTCGGTTACCCGACAGGCCATCCTTCGCCGTGTTCGGCGTTCGCAAAATAGTAGACGCTTTAGTTGAGAAAAGTGGCGATTATTTCAACTTTTCTTTTGTTTTGCCCATTTATCCATAATTCTGCGTATTCCTGTAGGTTTATGCAGTTTAGCCACTTTATTGTGTGAAAGTAATGTTTCCGTTCTGTTACAGGCGTCCTTGCCTTGCGTAAAACGGCCCCACCGGTCTCGTTATATGCACTTAGGCGGCGATGTACTTGCCGTCCTGAATCACATAGGCTGTAGGTCGTATGTAGTGAGCATGTTTCCAATGTTTCCGCAGCGTTTCGGGGGTGCCGTTTTGTGCGACTCCTGTTGCCTGGCGAGCACGCGCCCTCAGTTCACGCTAGAATGCACTCAACCTTTAAGCGGTTAATCCATCCATAAGATGCACGAAGGAGCTATCTATGAGCGAACCCCTGCGCACCGTGAACGTCGGTCTGATCGGTCTGGGAACCGTCGGCGGCGGCGTGGCCCGTCTGATCAAGAGCCACCACGATGAGTACCTTGCAGCCTACGGCATCGACCTTAAGCTGACCCGCGCCTGCGCGCTTACCTGGGAGCAGGCCGAGGCGGCAGGCATTGAGCGCGAGGCCTTTACGAGCGACTGGCACGACGTCGTCACCGACCCCGCCGTCGATATCGTCGTCGAGCTCATCGGCGGCGAGCACCCCGCGACCGAGATCTTCACCACTGCCTTCGAGAACGGCAAGCATGTCGTCTCCGCCAACAAGGCTCTGCTGGGCCGTCACGTCGAGACGCTCGCCGAGAAGGCGCGCGCGTGCGGCGTGCAGATTAAGTGCGAGGCCAGCTGCGGCGGCGGCATCCCCATCGTGAGCACGCTCGAGCACGACCTGGTGGGCAACAAGATCCTGACCATCGCCGGCATTCTCAACGGCACCACCAACTATATCCTGTCGCGCATGGACGCCGAGGGCGCCGATTACGCCGACGTGCTTGCCGACGCGCAGGCCAAGGGCTATGCCGAGGCCGACCCGTCCGCCGACGTCGACGGCTTCGACGCCGCCAGCAAGACGGCGATCCTCGCCTCCATCGGCTTTGGCACCCGCGTTACCACCGATGATGTGTACCAGCAGGGTATCCGTACCATCGGCGCCGAGGACATCGCCCAGGCCCGCGAGCTCGGCTACACCATTAAGCTGCTCGGCATCGCCCGCAACACCGACGCCGGCGTCGACGTCCGCGTGCATCCCACGCTCATCCCGGCAGACCATATGCTCGCCAAGGTCAACGGCGCCATGAACGCCGTCTACGTGGTAGGTGACGCCGTGGGCGAGACCATGTTCTACGGCGCGGGCGCAGGCTCCTTCCCCACCGCGAGCGCCGTCGTGGGCGATATCTTGTCGCTCTCCGAGCAGATCAGCCGCGGCGTGGCTCCACTGCCCGAGATTGAGCCCTATGGCCACAACCTCGCCTTTAAGCCCATGGACGAGCTCCAGACTAAGTACTATGTGCGCCTGAAGGTCGCCGACCGCGTGGGTGCCCTGTCCGAGACGGTCGACATCTTTGCCAAGCACAACATCTCGATCTCGCTCATCAACCAGGTCGAGGACGGCAAGTCGGGCGTCAGCGATGCCTGCTCGGTCATCTTCCTGACGCACCGCGCGCTCGAGAAGGACGTCCAGGCTGCCGCCGCCGAGCTTGCCAGCGTCGACTGCGTGGCCGAAGTCGCCAACGTCCTGCGCATCGAGGACGTCGAGGCCTGGACCGAAGGCGTCATGGCCAACTAGCCCAACACCCGCTTATCAATACGCACCTCGGGGGCTCCCGTCCTATGTGGGACGGGAGCCCTTTTCTATCCGGCTTCCAAGCACAGCGGCAAAGCGGCATTTGCACGAGCCGTTCATCGGTAGCGCGGGTTACCGTTCACCGATATGCGAACGCAGCCGATTCCGGCTCCCGTTACGCTGTGCTGCGTATGTCCGCCCAAAACGAGAGGAAAGCCCATGCTGCTCGAGGGTAAGAAAGCAATCATCACCGGAGGCACACGCGGAATCGGCTATGCGATCGCCTGCCGCTTTATCGAGGAAGGCGCCGCCGTCACCGTCTTTGGCTCGCGCCAGGAGACTGCCGACGCGGCCGTTGAGAAGCTGACAGCCGCCTATCCCGACGCCAAGGTCTGGGGTCGTTCCTGCGATCTCACCTCGCTCGAAGCCGTAACCGAGGCGTTTACCCAGGCTGCCACCGATATGGGCGGCTTGGATACAGTCGTCAACAATGCCGGCATCTCCCAGCGCTCGCCCCTTTTGGATTATACGGCCGAGGAGTTCGCAAAGGTCATGGATCTCAATGTCGTCGCCGTCTTTAACGGTCACCAGGCGGCCGCCAAGATCATGACCGAGGCCGGCCACGGCGGCACCATCACTACCACAAGCTCGATGGTCGCCAAGTACGGCCAGCCCTCCGGCGTCGGTTACCCCACGTCCAAGTTTGCCGTCAACGGCATGGTCCAGTCGCTCTCGCGCGAGCTCGCCCCCATGGGCATCCGCGTCAACGCCGTTGCCCCTGGCGTGACTAAGACCGACATGGTCGCCAACCTACCCGAAGAGGTCATCAAGCCCATCGTCGCCACTATTCCGCTCGGCCGCATGGGCGAGCCCGAGGATGTCGCCAACGCCTTCGTTTTCCTAGCGAGCGACATGGCCTCCTATGTCACGGGCGCCGTGCTCCCCGTCGACGGAGCCGCCCGCTCCTAAAGGTCGCAAGCCACGACTTCGAACCTCAACGAGGCCCAACGCAAAAGGCGCGCTGCCTACATCAACCGCAGGCAGCGCGCCTTCTATTATTTGGACGGAACCCGTATCCCGGCATTCCTTACTACTTACCGTCGTCGTCCTGGGCTTCATCGTGCGCGTAGAGCTCCAGCATGCGGCGGCGGTATTCGTGCACGGCGAGCTTGGCGCGCTCCAGGCGGCGGCGCTCACGCGGAGTCAGCTTGGACGGGTCGATCTCGTCGCCATAGGTCTTCTCGGCCAGCAAATGAGCGGCGTCCACGATGCGGGCATCGATGTGGCCGTTCGCCGCCTCGGCGGAAAGACGCTCGGCAATCGTATCGAGCGTAGGCAAGCCCTCGAATACGCGACCATGTCCATGCGAGGTCAGCAGCTCGTGCTCGCGCGCGAGCAGGCTCGCCAAATCGTGATGGGCGCGCAGAATGTCGAGCGCATCGGATGGATGCTCGGCAACCTCTGCCACGGCAGCGACCGGTGCAGCGTCGACCACGCGGTAGAAGAGCTGCGCGAGCAATGGCATCAAGAACACCGTGATGGCACCGGCGGCAACCATGACCGACGCAATATCTTGCGACAGCGCGCCCGCGTTGACGGCAACGCTCGTCACGGCAACGATGATCGGCAGCGCCGTGGTGCAGTAGAGCGCCACGGTAATGCGGCCATACGCCGACACATCGCGCGTCGCAGGACAAATACCCATAGAGATGAGGATGGGCACGGCGCGAATAATCAGCAACGCCACGATAAAGCCCGCGAGCAAGCCTGGACGCGACGCCACGGCCGTCAGGTCGATCTTTGCGCCCGATACGGTAAAGAACACCGGAATCAAAAAGCCGTAGGCCAGGCCGTCGAGCTTGGTCTCGAGCGTATGGTTGCCCTCGGGGATGATATAGCGCAGGACAAAGCCGGCGGCAAAAGAACCCAACACGATGTCGAGGTCAAAGATGGCCGAGAACGCCACGAGCGTGACCAGGATGAACACCGTCAGACGCACGAAGGTCTGCGACGTGGTATCGGCGCGTTCCTCGACAAACGAAAAGAAGCGGCTGCCGACGCGCCTGGAACGACTTGGGACCACGGCCAGCAGCACGCAGACCACAGCAAACAGGCCAAGAATCACGAGCGTCTGGATGCCGGTGCGGGCAGACAGCAGCACCGACATGGCGAGCACGGGACCGAGCTCGCCCCAAGTGCCATACGCGAGAATCGAGTCGCCAACGCGCGTGCCGGTGAGCGAGCGCTCGCGCATGATGGGCACAAGCGTGCCGAGCGCCGTGGAAGTAAGGGCGAGCGTCACGGCGATACCGTCGAAATGGCTGACCGAAAACCACGGCGTAAAGCGCACGGCAAGCCAGGCGATGCCAAACGTGACGGCCCACGTCGCCAAGCCGTAGCGCCCCTCCACACCCGTAATGTTCTTAGGGTCGATCTCAAAGCCGGCAAGCAGGAACAAAAAGGCCAGACCCAGCTCGGACACCAGCGAGACCTCGGCATCCACATGGATAAGACCGAGCATATGCGGGCCCAGCACCGCGCCGAACACGAGCAAAAAGACCGTCTCGGGAACGGGCTTTCCGGGAATCGCCGAGGCGATGAAGGGGCTTGCAAAGGCCACGAGCGCGATGATGGCGAGTGAAACGAATGCCATGTGATGCCTTTCTCTTGTTTGCGCTTCACTGTAGCACCCTCGCCGTCCTCAACGCGCCACGAGCTGTCGTATCATAGTGAGGTTTACAAACATGTGGCTCAAGGCGACCGCAGGGCAGACCCCGCAAACCGACCGCTGCCGCATACCGTACCGTACGCCCAACCGATCAGGAAGGCAGGAACCAATGGTCTCTCGTATCTACGTGGAGAAGAAACCCGGGTTCGACGTCGAGGCTCAGCAGCTCAAGGGCGAGCTGACCGAAATTCTCGGCATCAAGGGCATCGAGGCCCTGAGGATCATCAACCGCTACGACGTCGAGGGCATCGACGAGGAGCTTTTCCGCTCCTGCGTGCCGACCGTCTTTAGCGAGCCCCAGGTCGATGTGACCTACGACGAGCTCCCCGCAAGCGATGGCGCCGTCTTTGCCGTCGAATTCCTTCCTGGCCAGTTTGACCAGCGCGCCGACTCCGCCAGCGAGTGCGTGCAGCTCATCAGCCAGGGCGAGCGCCCCGCCGTGCGCTCCGCCAAGGTCTATATGATCTCGGGCGCTCTGGACGAAGCCGCCATCGAGGCCATCAAGCACTACGTGGTGAACCCCGTCGAGGCGCGCATCGCCTCGCTCGACCTGCCCGAGACGCTGTACATGGAGACCCCCGAGCCCCAGCCCGTCGAGGTGCTTGACGGCTTCCGCGAGCTCGATGAGACCGGCCTTGCCGCCTTTATCTCCGAGCGCGGTCTTGCCATGGACGAGGCGGACATCGCCTTCTGCCAGCAGTACTTCCGCGATGAGGACCGCGACCCCACCATCACCGAGATCCGCGTGATCGACACCTACTGGTCCGATCACTGCCGCCACACCACCTTCGGCACCGTCCTGGACGACGTGACGATCGACGACGCCGTGGTGCAGCAGGCCTTCGACCGCTACATGGAGATGCGCCACGAGCTCGGTCGCGACGCCAAGCCCGTCTGCCTCATGGACATGGGCACCATCGGCGCCAAGTACCTTAAGAAGACCGGCGTCATGACCGATGTCGACGAGTCCGAGGAGATCAACGCCTGCACCGTCAAGGTGAAGGTCGATGTCGACGGCGAGGACCAGGACTGGTTGTTCCTGTTTAAGAACGAGACCCACAACCACCCGACCGAGATCGAGCCCTTCGGCGGTGCCGCCACCTGCGTGGGCGGCGCCATCCGCGACCCGCTCTCGGGCCGCAGCTACGTGTACCAGGCCATGCGTGTCACCGGTGCCGGCGACCCCACCGTCCCCGTGTCCGAGACGCTCGAGGGCAAGCTGCCGCAGCGCAAGCTCGTAACCACTGCCGCCGCCGGCTACTCCAGCTACGGCAACCAGATCGGCCTTGCCACCGGCCAGGTCAACGAGCTCTATCACCCCGGCTACGTGGCCAAGCGCATGGAGGTCGGCGCCGTCGTGGGCGCTACCCCGGCAAACCACGTGCGTCGCGAGTGCCCCGCCCCCACCGACAAGATCATCCTGCTGGGCGGCCGCACCGGCCGTGACGGCATCGGCGGCGCCACCGGCTCCTCCAAGACTCAGAACACCGAGTCCATCGAGACCTCGGGTGCCGAGGTCCAGAAGGGCAATGCCCCGGTCGAGCGCAAGCTGCAGCGTCTGTTCCGCCGCGGCGACGCCTGCCGTCTGATCAAGCGCTGCAATGACTTTGGCGCCGGCGGCGTCTCGGTCGCCGTGGGCGAGCTTGCCGACGGCCTGTATGTCGACCTTGATACCGTGACCAAGAAGTACGACGGCTTGGACGGCACCGAGCTCGCCATCTCCGAGTCCCAGGAGCGTATGGCCTGCGCCGTCGCCGACGGTGACGTCGAGGAGTTCATGGGCTACGCCGCCGAGGAGAACCTGGAGGCGACCGTTATCGCCGAGGTTACCGCCGAGCCGCGCATGCGCATGGCCTGGAACGGTGTCGCCATCGTCGACCTATCCCGCGAGTTCCTCAACTCCAACGGCGCGCCCAAGCACCAGGTCGCCCACGTGTGCGCCCGCAGCGTGTGGCAGCCCAGCTGGGCCGGCACCACGCTTGCCGAGCGCATGACCTCGCTTGTCACCGACCTCAACGTTGCCTCCAACAAGGGCCTTTCCGAGCGCTTCGACTCCACCATCGGTGCCGCAACCGTGCTTATGCCCTTTGGCGGCAAGACGCAGCTCACCCCGAGCTCAGCCATGGTCGCCAAGTTCCCCGTGGACGGCGAGACCACCACGGCAAGCGCCATGGCATGGGGCTTCAACCCCTACCTGATGGAAGCCGACCAGTTTGCTGGCGCCTACCTGTCCGTGGTCGAGTCCATCGCCAAGCTCGTGGCTGCCGGCTTTGAGCACAAGCGCGCCTATCTCTCCTTCCAGGAGTACTTCGAGCGTCTGCGCACCGAGGCCGAGCGCTGGGGCAAGCCCACGGCAGCCGTCCTGGGCGCTCTCATGGCCCAAGTCGACCTGGGTGCCGGCGCCATCGGTGGCAAGGATTCCATGAGCGGCTCGTTTGAGGACGAGGCCGGCGAGCTCAACGTTCCGCCGACTCTGATCAGCTTCGCTGTGGCCGTGGGCCGCGCGGCGCGCGCCGTCTCCCCTGAGTTCAAGGGTCTGACGCACCGCGTCGTCCGCATCGCCCCCGCCACCTACGGCGAGGACTACCGCCCCGACGCCCAGCAGCTGCTCGCCGCGTTTGACGCCGTCGAGGCGCTCACTGCTACCGGCAACGCCCTGGCCATCTCCACGCCCGGCTACGGCTGCGGCGCCGAGAGCCTCTTTAAGATGTGCGTCGGTAACCAGATCGGTATCGAACTTGCCGAGGACGTAGACGTGGAGAGCCTCTTCACCCCGCTCTACGGCAGCTTTATCGTCGAGCTCGCCGGGGACGCCGAGCTGCCCGAGGTCGCCGACGGCGTTGTCGTCGAGCCCCTGGGCACCACCGTCGAGGGCTATGTCATCGACACCGGCTCCGAGGTCATCGAGCTCGCCGAGCTCCAGGAAGCCTGGGAAAGCGGCATCGAGGGCGTCTTCGCCTACCGCAGCGCCGGCGAGACCCCCGAGGTCGAGACCATCGACTTCCGCGCCAAGGACATCCACGTGTACGGCGGTGCCAAGATCGCCCGCCCGCGCGTGATCATCCCCGTGTTCCCCGGCAACAACTGCGAGTACGACAGCGCCCGCGCCTTCCGTGCCGCCGGTGCCGAGGCCGACACCTTCGTGATCAACAACCTCACGCCCGAGGCCGTCGCCGAGAGCACCCACGAGCTTGCCCGCCGCATCCGCGCAAGCCAGATCGTCATGATCCCCGGCGGCTTCTCGGGCGGCGACGAGCCCGACGGCTCCGCCAAGTTCATCACGGCGTTCTTCCGCGCTCCCGAGGTCACCGAGGCAGTCCGCGACCTGCTCAAGGCCCGCGATGGCCTGATGCTGGGCATCTGCAACGGCTTCCAGGCCCTGATCAAGCTCGGCCTGGTGCCCTACGGCGACATCGTCGATGCCACGCCCGATGCGCCCACGTTGACGTTCAACACCATCGGTCGCCATCAGAGCCGCCTGGTGCGCACCCGCATCTCGTCCAACCTGTCCCCGTGGCTGTCGCAGTGCAGCCTGGACGACCCCTACACCGTCGCCATCAGCCACGGCGAGGGCCGCTTTGTCGCCAATGACGAAGTGCTCGCCCAGCTGATCGCCAACGGCCAGGTCGCCACGCAGTACGTGGGCGAGGACGGCAAGCCCAGCATGGATCTCTCCGTCAACCCCAACGGCTCCGCACTCGCCATCGAGGGCATCACGAGCCCCGACGGCCGCGTCCTGGGCAAGATGGGCCATGCCGAGCGTCGCGGCGACAACCTGTACCGCAACGTGCCCGAGCATGTCCCCGGCGATAAGTTCATGCCGATCTTTGAGAGCGGCGTGGCCTACTTCGCCTAAACCTTTCCCATCGGGTACAATCCCTTCGGGTAACAACACCCGCCACCGGCACGCCCGGTGGCGGGTTCTTTTTTGCTTCGCGCGTATAGGAGAAGAACATCATGGAAAGCCGCAAGCCGTATCTCGCCACCCTGCCCGGACTCATCCTGGGCTGTCTTGTTTGCTGTGCACTCTGGGGATCGGCCTTTCCCTGCATCAAGATCGGCTACGCACTCTTTGGTATCCCGGCGCACGATAGCGCTTCGCAGCTGCTCTTTGCAGGTTTACGCTTTACGCTTGCCGGCGTCCTGGTTATCGTTGGGATGAGCGCGGCCCAACGCCGCCCCCTCGTACCGCAAGCGCGCGACATCAAGCCCATCTTTGTCTTGTCGCTCTTCCAGACTATCGGGCAGTACTTCTTTTTCTACCTGGGACTCTCGCGCGCCAGTGCCATGTCGAGCTCCATCATCGAGGCCAGCGCCAACTTCCTCGCAATCCTCTTTGCCGCCCTGGCATTTCGCACCGAGAAGCTCAATACGGCCAAGGTGCTTGGCTGCGTGTTGGGCTTTGCCGGCGTCGCGCTTGTCAACCTTTCGGGCGCAGATGGCACCTTTGGCTTCACGCTCGATGGCGAGGGCTTTATCCTAGCCTCCACTGTCGCGGGCGCTCTTTCGACCTGCCTGATCGGCATCTTCTCGCGCAAGCACGACGGTGTTTTGCTTGCCGGCTGGCAGTTTTTAGTCGGCGGCCTGGTCCTCACCGCCATCGGCTTTTTGATGGGCGGCACATTGTCCCCCACCGAAGTCGCCCCCGCCATCGCGCTCATCATCTACATGGCGCTTATCTCCGCCGTCGCGTACTCGCTGTGGTCCCGCCTGCTCGCCGTCAACCCCGTCAGCCGCGTGTCGGTCTTTGGCTTTATGAACCCGGTCTTTGGCGTGCTGTTGAGCGCACTGCTGCTCGGCGAGGGCGCTGGCACGAGCCCCGTTACCGTCATCGTTGCCCTGTTGTTGGTCTGCGGCGGCATCATCATCGTCAACAAACCCAAAAAAGCCTAGCGAGCTCACCTTTTTAGGGAGGGCGTTTGCACACTTTAGCTTAATGGAATACATCGATGAGCTGAGGGCCGCCACGCACGCAAGCGTGCGACCCTTTTCCTAGCGTATCTGGATGCCGGCTTTCTTTTTCTCGGCCTTGACGCGGTAGAGCTCCGCATCGGCAGCGCGAAGTAAGTCTTGCCAGGTATCAACACTATCGCCGACCCGCGCGCAACCGATGGACATCCGCAATGCATACGGCACCTCGGCATGCGCGAGCTCGTCGTTGATTGTCGCGCACAGATGCATGATATCCTGTTCCGCCGCTGCCTTTTGGAGCACCACGAACTCATCGCCACCATAACGCGCGATAAAGCCACCAGACGCCGAGCAGACCTCTTTGAGCGCAGCGGATATTACCTGAAGAGCATGGTCGCCCTCCACATGTCCATAGCGATCGTTAATCTGCTTAAAGCCGTCAGCGTCCATCATAAGCAGATATACATCTTCGGCCTGATCCACATTTGAAAAGAGCGACAGCATATAGGTCTCAAAACGGTTGCGGTTGTTGAGTCCAGTCAACGGGTCAGTCGAGATCAGTTGCTCCTGGCAGATGATATAGAGCAGCAACATGCTAATCATTATGCCGACACAAAGGCCAGGCACCGAGTATACGATCTGAAAGGTACCGCCCACCAGAGCGGGAACCGCAAAAAAGGCGAGGGTGCGATAAATGGCCTTCTTTTGCAGGCTTTCGACTTTTCGAGCCTGAATAAAGGCATGCAAGGACGTATATATGACGTAGCAGTAGCTAACGATAGGCTGAATCATATAAAGCGCTCCGCGACGATATACGCCCCGCGCATCGATATAGAACATAGCGTGCGTCCAGTAGCTGGTAAATGCCAGAACGACCACCAATGCGGTTGGCAACGTTAAAAGTACCACCCTATAGGGCGTGGTCAGGAGCCGTGAGCCCTGCATCGTCTCGGAATAGAAAAACCAAATGAGGCACGCGATGGCGAACAGCGAAAACGAAACCGCGTTGGAAATCCAGTTGGCCGTGATGCCTACAGGAGTGCTCACGCCGTCCGAGAGCGTCCAGATCATATCGAAGAAAATGTAGGCAGCAGACGTGTAGCCCAGCATGCTAAACAAAAGCTGCTGGGTGCTCGAGAACAGGGAGCGACGGCTTCGTACGGCAAGTCCGATAAGAATAATCATGCACAGCAGGAATATCTCGATCTTGAGTGCCTTTACCACTAGACGCCCTCCCTTCAATATCCAAGTGGCCAGAATCGCCCAATTCGAATCTGGGCAACAAACACCCCCTACTCCGCAGGGGTAAGGGGAATAATAGCAGAGCGACCGAACGTCACTGCAAGACAGCTCTCGTTCGGGCGCTCAAACGGCGCGAGTTGCACGCCGGAATCATTGATGGGTATCGATTGCTACTCGCCATCGATGTCGGTCGCGACAGCCTCTTCGATGGCCTCGACACCGGCAGGCGACAGGTCTTCCTTGCTCTGGCAGAACTTCTTATCGACCCAGCCGGTCAGAATCGGGGCCATGATTGCCGTGATGATGACGGCAGTGGCGATCTGCGCATACGCGGTGGGCGCAAGCTCGGCATAGCGCGGAGCGACCTCGGCGAGGGCGACCGGCGTGGTCATGGCCGTGCCAGCAATGGTGGAACATGCCACAGCCGCCTTACCATTGCCGCCACACAGGCGCTCGAACGCAAAGGTAATGGGACCGACGATAAAGAGCGTGATGAGGCCCAGCAGGATGCCCGAAATACCGCCGGTGATAAAGCTCGAAAGGCTCATGGACGCACCGAGCTGAAAGCCGATAACGGCGATCGCGGGATTGGCGCCGGGGACCAGCAGATTCTTGATAAACGGGAACAAGTTGCCCAGGACCATGCCGATAACAAGCGGCAGGATGGATCCGATGATGGTGCCGACGGGGATGTTGGCGAGACCCGAGACACCGAGGATGATCATCGTGACGGCGGGGCCGGCCGTAAAGAACAGGATACCGACAGCGCCCTGCTCGGACTCATCGCCGAACTCGCCCATGATGCCCGTATAGAGCGCCATGTTGCAAAACGTAATGCCGCCGATGATGGAAACCGAGCTCAGGCCTAAAAAGTTATCGTTAAAGAAGTACGCGACGCCCAGACCCAGCGCGGCTGCCACTACAAGCTTAGGAATCAGCACGACGATGCCGGTCTTGATGGCGCCCGGCGTGGACTTAAAGCTGATGCCGGCGCCCACGAACAGCAAGATCGCGGCAACGATGGTGTTGGAGCCGCCGCGGCAGGCAGCCTTAAAGAAGCCGCCGACCTCAAAGACCTGCGGGCAGAAGGTATTGAGCAAAAGGCCGACGATCATCGGATAGATCATGATGTCGCCCGGGATGCGCGGTACCTTGAATTTCTTTTGCTCGCTGGCGGTCGCTTCCTGTGCCATGAAACCCCCATTTCCGCTGACGCAGAACAAAAGCCCACGTCACGCTTTGCTACAGTAAAGTTTGACCATGGTACCAGAAGAAGCAGACCGCCTCGGTGAGAAATTCGATTCGTTAGGCCGGGACGATAACGCGTCCTGCTCCTATACGAGGCTCAAAACGATATAGAACACGATGCCCGAAACGCAGCACCACAACATCGACTTTGTCTTGATTGCCACCGCCACGACGCCGGTGGCCGCAATCCAGGGAACCAAGGCAGGCCAGAGTCCCGCGTCGAACGCGCCGGGGTTCACCAAGTCGTTGGCGACCAGCGCGGCAAAGGCAGCGGGCGGGATATAGCCCAGGGCCTCGGTAATGCGGGGCGACAGGGTCCGCCCGCGCAAGGCGAACGCCGGCGCGATGCGAAAGAACGCGATAGCAGCCCACGACGACAGCCACAGAACCAAGAACTCGTTAGCGGGCATCGCGGGCACCTCTTCCGTCAAATACAGCATCGCACGCCAGCGCAATGGCAATGCCGACCACGACGCTTGCCGGCACGGCAATATTCGCGAGACCCAAGAACTTGCATACGGCGACGGACACCGCGCCCGAAACCGCCGCGACGACGTTACCGCGCGACAGCCGCTGCGAAAAGAGCAGGCAGATAAAGAGCGAGGTGCAGACAAAGGCTGCAATGGCGGTGGGAACATCGACAACGGCGCCGACGATGGCGCCCATCGTACACGAAACGCCCCATGTTGCGATGAGGATTACGTTGAGCACAAAGGACTCGCGCGGGCCCCAATCCTCCCCTTCAACCAACTTGGCAAGCGAGATGCCATATGCCTCCTCGGTAAGTGTCGCGGCAACAGCCAGCGTCTGACGCTTCGAGGCACCCCTCAGATGCGGTGCGATCGATGCCGAGTAAAGCGCAAAGCGCGAGGAGATTGCGGCGACGCTCGCGACGATCGATGCTGCAGGCACACCCGCCAGCCACAGGTTGCAGATCATAAACTGGCCGCTGCCCGTCACAAACGTACTGCTTAGAGCAAAGACCATCCAGGGCTCCATTCCCGTCTGCCCCATGATCATTCCGCACGGCGCGCCTATTGCAACATAGGTAAGCATCACTGGCCAGACGGTTCTAACGATTTTGAGCACCATACGTTTCTCATCCTGACAAGGTCTCCGAGCCGCATGTAGCGACACGGCAGAATCATCATCCGGCAGCAACCGAGTTCACCTACAATTGCCACCGGATCGAAAGACACAACTTTTTAGGAAGTCATTATGACAGCTATCGATCGAGACCGGGCGCGCGCGGCCTTCAAAAGCTACACCGATGCCTACGACGCCACCAACCCACGCATCGCGCTCAAAATCGAGCATACGTACCACGTGGCCGAGGCATGCGATGCCGTAGCGCGCGAGCAGGGCTGGTCGTCAGAAGATATTGACCTGGCATGGCTTTGCGGCCTGCTACACGATATGGGCCGCTTTGAGCAGCTGCGACGCTGGGACACCTTTAAGGACGCCGAGAGCATGAGCCATGCGGCGCTGGGCATCGAGGTCCTCTTTGGCGAGAATCCCGCCGATGCACCCGCCGTAACGAGCATCCGCGACTTTATCGATGACCCGGCAGAAGATGAGCTCATCCGAGCGAGCATTGCCTATCACAGCGATTTCCGTCTACCCGCGCAGCTCGACGAGCGCACGCGGAGCTTCTGCGATATCGTGCGCGATGGCGACAAGATCGACATTATGCGCACCATCGCCGACAGCACTGTCGACACTATCCTCAAGGTGGACGAGAAGACGTTTCTCGGCAGCCGTTTCTCGTCGCCGACACTTGCCGCCTTTGACGAGCACCGCTGCGTCGCACGCGATGAGCGCGATGAGCCCGCCGACTTCGTGGTGGGGCTTATCTGCTTTATGTTTGAGCTCGTCTATCCAGCAAGCCGCGCGCTGGCGCGCGAACAGGGCGATATCCACCGCCTGCTCGACGCGCCCTTTGGCATTACGCGGCCCTTTACCGACCCCGCCACGCAGGCAACTTGGAGCCGCCTAAAGGACGAGATGCGCGACTGGCTGGCGCGCGCCTAGCGCTCAAGCTGGGCCAGCAGCTCCTCGACGACCTCGACGGCATCCCCAACAACCTTGTACTGGGCAGCACCGAAAATGGGGGCATCCGGGTCCTCGTTGATGGCGATGATGCACTCCGCCCCACCGATGCCGGCAAGATGTTGGATGGCGCCCGAAACACCGATACTCACGAGAAGCCTGGGCGAAACCGATACGCCCGTCTGGCCAATCTGGTGGCGATACTCCAGCCAACCCGCCTCCACGACGGGACGCGTGCAACCAAGCTCGGCACCCAGAGCCTCGGCGAGCCTTCGCATCAACGGCAGGTTTTTCTTGGAACCAATGCCGCGACCCACCACGACCAGGCGCTCGGCATTGGCGATCGAGGGCTGCTGTCCCCACTCCTCGGCGGGAATCGAGATCTCGACACGAGCCTTAGCATCATCCGCAAGCGATATCTGGGTGATCGTGCCAGAGCGGCCGTAGTCGAAGTCGGGAGCCTTAAAGATACCGGGGCGCACCGTTGCCATCTGCGGACGGTGGTTGGGGCAAATGATGGTGGCCATCAGGTTGCCGCCAAACGCCGGACGCGTCTGTTGCAGCAGTCCCGTCTCTGTATCCATCGAAAGTACGGTGCAGTCAGCCGTAAGGCCCGTCTGCAAACGCACGGCAACGCCGGGTGCCAGTTCGCGACCAAAAGCGGTCGCACCGTATAGGATGGCCTCGGGTTTGCGTTCGGCTACCAAATCGCAGATCAAGCGGGCGTAGACCTCCGCATCGTTTTGGCGCAGGCGCTCGTCGCGACAGGCCAGGACTTCGTCGGCGCCCGCGCAAACCAGATGCTCCAGGTCCCCGAGCGAGCCCTCGGGGCTCATGCCGACCAGTGCCACCAGACGGCAGCCGCGAGCATCGGCAAGCTCGCGCCCCTTGCCCATAAGCTCATAGGCAACGGGAGTCACCGTATCGTGCTCGTCGGTCTGCACGAAGACCCAAATGTCTCGATATGCATCAAGGTCCACCGCACCAGCGGCCTCGTCACACTCGATCGAGATAGCGTTGACAGGGCAGGCGTCGACGCACCCACCGCATAGGATACAGCCGTCGGTTACGCGGGCGCATCGGCTGGGTCGCTCGCCTTCCACTACGATGCCGCCCGAGGCACAGGCGCGAACGCAGCGACCGCAGCCGATACAGGCTTCGCTATCGATAATCAGTCCGCTCATCTATGCCATCCCCTCGATAATCTTGGCAAGCTTTGCCGCCTGCTCGGACGCCGTCCCCTCAACGGCCTCGCACGTTTGGTCACGGTCGGGCACAAACGAGCGCACGACCTGTGTCGGCGACCCGGCAAGACCGCAACGCGCGGGGTCGGCGTTCACGTCGGCGGCACTGACCACGCGCACGTCCGCCTCCTCCGCCGCGCGAATACCGGCAATACTCGGCATACGCAACTGGCCAATCTCCTTGGCAGTCGTCATCGCGCACGGCATCTCAAGGTACACCGTCTCCTCGCCGGTATCGCATCCGTGAACGAGCGCCAGCGAGCCACAGGTCGTAAAGCCCGCGCTCTGCACGCAGCTCACGTCGGTCACGCAGGGAATATCAAAGGCACCGGCAAGCTCGGGACCAATCTGGGCCGTATCGCCATCCACCGCCATCTTGCCGCAGATGAGCAGGTCGAAGTCCTCGTCGAGCGCCTCGATGCCGCACTTGAGGGCATAGGTGGTTGCCAGGGTATCGGCACCTGCAAAGGCGCGATCGGTCAGCAGCAGCGCATCGTCGGCGCCTCGAGCGATGCAGTCGCGCAGCAGCGACTCGGTCGCGGGGATGCCCATCGACACCACCGTCACGCGCACATCCATGCCAAAGCCGATAAAGTCGTCCTTCAGCGCCAGCGCGCATTCCAAAGCGCTCGCATCAAAGGGATTAATGACCGCCTGCTTGCCATCGCGCACGATGGTATTGGTCTTGGGGTCCATCTTGACCTCGGTGCTGCCCGGCACGGCCTTGACGCACACCACCATATGGAAATCGCTCATCTTCACGCGCCCCCTTTCTGGACGAGCTCATCCAAGAGCTTCTCCGAAAACAGGTTACCGCGACCCAGCTGCCCGGCAGGATCGAGCTGGAGCTTGAGCCGCGCCGACTCGACCATGGCCTCGTGACCGTACATCGTCTCCAAGAAGCCCGCCTTGATCTTGCCGACGCCGTGTTCCGCGGAGACGGCACCGCCCATGGCCGTGACCTCGGAAGCCCACTGGGCAAAGAGTTCTGCGCCGCGGCGATAATCCTGTGCATCGCGCGGCAGAATGTTCACATGCAGATGGTTGTTACCGATATGCCCCCAGGCGGCAGATTCAAGCCCACTTTCCGCCAGCGTGCGGCGATAGAGGGCGATAACATCGGCCAAGTGCGCGTTGGGCACCGACATGTCCGAACCCAGTTTGGTGATGGTGGGATCCATGCGGCGGCGCTCGTCGATGAGCATGTTGACGCTCTCGGGCACCGCATGGCGGAAGAATCGCTGACACTCGCGATCGACCTCGGTGCGCGCGACCCATGTCGCATCGTCACTGCCGCCCGCAAGCTCCAGTACCCACCCCAAGTGATACAGCTCCTCAGTCGCCTGAACTTCGTCGTCGCAGTCGAGCTCCACGTAGACACAGACCTTGGCGTCTTTGTCGAGCGCCGGCAGCGAGGCGAACGCGGTCGACTGCTCACGCTGACGACGCAGGATATCCAGGGCGCCCGCATCGAAATATTCGATGGCAGCCGCGTGGGACAGGACGGGACGCACAGAATCGGTGAAGGAAACGGCCTTGTCTTCGCTGTCAAAGAAACAGCTCACGCCCCAAACAACCGCAGGCGCCGCCTGCAGGGCAATCTCGAGCTCGGTGATGACGCCGATTGTGCCACACGCACCGATAAACAGATCGATGGCATCCATATCGTCAGCAACGAAATAGCCCGAAGCATTTTTGGTCTTGGGCATGGTATAGCCGGGAAGATCGAGCTCGAGTGTACGGCCCGCTGCCGTCACGAGCGACAGGTGGCGGCCCTGGGCAAAAGCCTCGCCGCGCTGAAGCTCAAGCAAATCGCCATCAGCCAGCGCGACGTGGAGTCCCGTGATATGTGGGCGCATGGGACCGTAGGCGTAGCTGCGGGCACCAGAGGCGTTACATGCCGCCATGCCGCCCAGACAGGCAGACGTCTCGGTGGGGTCGGTGGGAAAGAACTGCTCGGGGACCTCTTGGAACTCCTCGTAGGCCTCAAGCGATGCCTGGTCCCAACCAGTAGTCGGCAGCACCTTCTTGCTCAGCTGCTTGCGCAGCTCCGAGAGCACAACGCCCGGCTCCACGCGCAGCAGAAATTGGCCTTGCTCATCGCGGCGAAGGCCCAAGTAGCGATTCATACGAGAAGTATTGAGGATATGCCCGCCGTGGGGCACGGCACCGGCGGCAAGGCCGGTTCGGGCGCCCTGAACCGTTACCGGGACACGCTCGGCATGGAGCTTTTCCAAAATGGCACGGACCTCGTCTTCCGTTGTCGGAAACGAGATGCTCGAGGCCTCGCCCGATGCGCGAGACTCATCGCGACCACACTCTTCGAACTCATCGGTGAAGGGTTTGATAGTTGCAGACATGCAGAACTCCCCTTTAGCTAACTACAGTGTTTGCAGGGAGATGTTACCGCATCGTTTCGTTGACGTGTTCGAGACCGTCTCCATAATTGAGGATTTTTACGTTCGTGCAATTCGGCGAGCGGCTTGATTTCCTCGGCAGACGATGCTTTTGACACATATGGCCCCGCCGTCGCCGACCGCGCGATTGTCGCTTGAAAAAAGTTGGAGTATTTTTTGCCGCCTTTTACCTGCGGAGACACCAATCCGTCAAGCATTTGGTCAGCAATTGGTCAAGTAACGGCTGATACGGTCGGCATCGACAGCCAAAACCGACAGAAGTTTTGGCCCCAGAAGCAGGGAGGTTCCCATGGCATATTACTGGCCCCAGTACGGCATCGCCATCGAAGTCGACGACGATCCCCATCTCCTGCCTTTCGACGAAGAGGCATTCCCCGATACGACGGTCTACCACGTTACCACCGATGTGATCTGCGACCCCGAGTCGTTCTCGGCGCTCGCCCACCGCATCGCGCATATCCACGACATCGAGCTCCCTCCCGACTTCGACGAGCTTGTCTACTCACGCCGCCTGATGCTTCACATGCTCTTTGGAGCGAACCCGTCCACCTTTGCGCGCATCTATACCGCCAAGGATGCCGCATGAGCGCGAAGAAGCCACCCCACTTTGCAGGCCCGGGTCGTCGCAAGAAGCTCATCGTTGCCTGCTTGGCCATCGTCTGTGCCCTTGTCGCCGTAGGACTATACGCTTGGCAGTCGCAGCCCGTACCCGAGGCGGGCGCTTCGGTTACGACGGCCGAGGGCAAAACGCGTCAGGAAATCCAAGATGAGCTCGACGCCATCGTCCGCGACAACATGATGACGATTTCGGTCGCACCGGTCGCTCAGCTGCAGGAGGACGGCAAGCTGCGCGTCAACGTGCAAAACGTCCAAGACAATAAATTTCCCCAGCGATTCCGCGTCATCCAAAACGACGAGACCATGTACGAATCCGGTGTGGTCGAGACCGGCAAGACAATCGAAACGTGCCCCGCCGGCGACATCAAAGAAGGCGAGGCGTACATCGAGATCCAGGCACTCGATGCCAAGACCCTCGACAGCCACGGCAATCCGACACGTGTCAAGGTGCGGGTTGAGCAAGCCGAGAACTAGCTTTTCCGGCCGACGCGGCACCGCACGCAATTCACCAGCATTCGTCCAATCATCGCGGGGACGGCCCGCGGCGAATAGAAAGGAACGACCATGGACATCACCAGGAACATGAACGGAGCCAGAGCGCTCGCCGTGGGCGCAGGGCTCGCGCTCGCGCTCGCAATGGGCGCCGCCCCGACGCCAGCTATGGCAGCCGGGCGCGTTGGAACCACGAAGGTAATGGTCAGGACCGAGATCGACAACGTTGAGTTCAAAGTTCCGACGGTTATTCCCTTCGTCGCCAAGGCCGACGGCACGCTTCAGGGCCCCTCAGAAGACGCGACCACCATCGACAATCATTCGGCCTACGGCATCCATGTCACCAACATGAAGATCGACGCCATGAACACCTGGACCATTGCCGCCGACGCCAAGGCCGGAACCGCGCAGAACTCCATCGACTTTAAGGTCGGCCCCGACGGCGCGCTCCAGAACGCCAGCGCCGCAATGCAGGGAACGGGCCTCGATCTTTCCAAGAATGCAGCCTTCGACATGGGCTACCAGGGCATTGCCGGTGGCACGGACAAAATTAAGCTCAAGACAAGCGGAAACGTCGCCCGCGTCACGCGCGACATCTTCCGCGTAACCGGCGAAGGCGATCAGGTTGCAACGATCACCTGGACGGTCGAGCCCGGTGCGCACACGGCATAAGGCCGTCGCCCTGGCCGCCGCCGTCAGCATCCTAGCGTTTGGGCCAGCCATGGCCTTTGCCCAGCAAGAACAGGCGCAGGCCGCCACGCAAGTGACGGTCGACCTCTCGGAGCTCGACCGCAGCGACCGCGAGGAACCGTTGGCGCAGACAGGCGACAAACGATGGCTCTTGGCAGCAGGCGCCGCAGCAGCAGGCGCGGGAACCGCCGGCCTCGGTCTGCACATCAAACACAGCCAGAAACAAAACATGAACAGGCCGCACTAAATTAGCTAAGGAGACCCCATGGCATCGAAGAACCTTTTGCCTGTCGTCGCACTCTGCGGCGCGCTCGCAACCGGAACGCCTGTCGCCGCTTGGGCGACTCCTGTCATGGCAGACTCCTTACCAGCAGCCCTAAGCTCCGCACCAAATCCGTCGAGCGCCATTGCGTGCAAGCGTTTTTCGATCGCACAGGCCGCAATCTCAACCTCGGGATGCCTTCGTCGTAATACGGACGGCTCGATAGTCGTGGATATCAATCGTTCGAACAAGGCAAACGGCTCCCAGGCGGGGTGCGCCGTCTGCACGTGGCGCTCGGTTGTGCTCGATGCAGATGGCGATCCATGCAATTTAGAGCTGCGCATCGACATCGCTTCGGTCGATGACTCGACGAACGGAGCGAAGGTCGCCTTCGACGGTACGTTTTTTGAGAAAGGAGGCGGTATATGCCTGGGCTGCGCCGCCGCGAATGCAGGCGACACGCAGCCCACCCTCTCATTCACGGCATCGTTGCGGCTGACCAAAGCCGGTACCGATGCCATCGCGGCGGGAGAAGCGTCCCTGCTGTTCTACGCCGTCAGTAC
Source organism: uncultured Collinsella sp. (assembly GCA_900544205.1). Taxonomy (GTDB): domain Bacteria; phylum Actinomycetota; class Coriobacteriia; order Coriobacteriales; family Coriobacteriaceae; genus Collinsella. Next base: position 26,513 of record UQUG01000006.1, on the reverse strand, counting down.
CAAAGACACAGACGCTCATTTCGAGAAGCCAGCCGGATCACTCAGCCTTACACGAGGGATAGAGGCAGGCCCTATTGAAATCGATGCCCGCGCGCAAAGCAGGCAACGCATTCTTGCCGACCCGGCGCTTCTCGAAATGGAGTGGAACGGATCCGGAGCCATCGGAATTCTCCCCTCCGCGTTTGACGCCAAGACGCTCCCCCCAAACGACGAACCCATCAACGCAACCATACAAGAAGAGAGCGCGGACAAAGAAGCAGGTGCGGGCGACACGCCGTCGCCGACAAACAGCGTCCCAGCTTCTCTCGAAGCGCCGAATGAGCCCGCTGCCGATCCAAACGATCCCGAGTTCGCGGACAGTCTGGGGCTTGCTGATCCTCAAGAGATCGATGAAGGTAACTGCTGCGTGCTTGCCGCACTCGACCACACAGAGGTCATCGACGCTGCGAACATCGAAGCTGCCGCCGCCAATCAGCCCGTCCGCAAGTCGGCTATCATCGCATTTCCTGAATCCATCGAAGTCGTCTTTTTGCCATCGGGCGAGGTCGTGGCCCCAACACTGCTCACCTTGTTGGGCGCCAAGAATACTCGAAACGAAATTAAAAAGGTCACGGTTGTCGACCCTGCGACCACCGCCAAGCTGCGTCTATACGCCGTTGCCCCAGACGGAGGCAAGACCTTGGAATTCGATGGCGACACACTCCTAGCCTGGCGACGTCTGGACATTATGCAAGACGTCTCGTATCAGATCGAACTCGAAGGGTTTGATCGTGCCCGCGATGCCAATATCATCGCCGCGGCTATTGAATCCCCACAGCGGCTTATGACACTGCGCTTTGACTACTATCCCTACGTCCCGACAACCACCTGAGGCTTAAATGCTGCGCATCATTCCTGATACCACTTATATAACGTATTAGATGAGTCGCGATGTGCCTCGCATTTCGTTCTGCTACGATTGCCACGTTGGCATCAATACAGGAGGGCTCATGCCGGGCTTGGGAACAATCATCAACGTTGTGCTTTTAGTTGCGGGCGGTCTTTTGGGATTAGCGGGCGGTCGCTTCATTACACCGCGCATCCAAGACACGCTCATGAAAGCATCGGGACTGTGCGTCCTGTTTATCGGCCTGGGCGGCACCATGCAAAAGATGCTCATCATCGATGGAAAGGCGCTGGCGACCACCGGTACCACCATGCTCATCGTCTCATTTGCGCTCGGTTCACTCATCGGCGAGGCCGTCAACTTGGAAGCCGCCATCGAGAACCTTGGCGAATGGCTCAAGCGCAAAACCGGCAGTGAGGGCGATAACGAATTTACCAACGCTTTTGTCTCGACTTCGCTCACCGTGTGTATCGGCGCCATGGCCATCGTGGGATCAATCCAAGACGGTTTGCTCGGCGACTGGTCCACGCTTGCCCTCAAGGGCGCGCTTGACTGCATCATCGTCTGCACCATGACGGCCTCACTCGGCCGCGGCTGCATTTTCTCCGCCCTGCCCGTCGCCGTGTTCCAAGGAACGATCACGTTGTTTGCCGGCGCGCTCTCCCCCATCATGACCACAGCTGCCCTCGACAGCCTATCGCTCGTGGGCTCTATGCTCATCTTCTGCGTCGGCGTCAACCTCATCCGTCCCCAGACCTTTCGCACGGCCAATATGCTCCCCTCCGTCGTCATCGCCGTCATCTACGCCCTCCTGTTCTAAATCTATCAACGCAGCGGTATCTCGAACATCTGTTTGATGCTGTGCTATGATATGAGGTCACCGTAGCTGCGTTAGGAGAGGAGAAGCGGTGGCCGACCAGGACATCAAGATGCTCATCGAGCGCATTATGGCCGAGGCCCGGACCCATCAGTCCACCCGCTTCTCAAACGAAATCTACGCAGACGAGCCGATTCTCAAAACCGGCCGACAGATGCAGAATTTCCTCCCCGACCAGTACCGTAAAATGCGCGAGATATCGCGCTGGCAGGATGACCCCAAAGGCGGCGCAGGTCGCTGGCTTTCGGAAGCCGAGCTTTTCTACCGCCAAGGCTTGCTGATGGCCGATTTTGAGGACGACTGTCCCTACAACGGCACCTTTAAATCGTACTTTCCCACCTACAACGCCATGAGCGACCGGCAGTTGCGCGGCTATTTTACCTGGCGTGCCCAAGTGCGCCGCGGAACCGTCGAGGAAACGTCTACGTCCTTTGCCTTTCTGTATCTCTATGAGCTGATTTGCGGCATTGGCGTAGATGACCCGCTCGATGGTTTTAACAAGATCAAGGCTTTTTGGGATGTCTATCGCGCCTTCGAGCCCGGCATTGATCGATTTGCACGCGTGTGGCTGCAGGATTACGCCGTGCTCCACGGGCTCGATCCCAAGCTGCTTCGCGACTCTAAAACCGTCATGTTCGATAACGCCCTTATCGAGCTGCGGCGCGCGGCACGAGACCTTGTACCAGCACCGGCACCGTCCGGCCAGACCCCTAAGCGTCGCAAAACCTCCGAGCCCACGCTCCCCCTTCCGCCCGATGAGGTGCGCGAGGAGCGACTCATGGCCGCCATCAACGCCCTCTCCACGTACAACCTAAGTAACTCGCGGCTCGACCGCAGCCACCACCGCGATCTGCGCCACGTGGCGTGCGCCGTGTATGTCCGTATGGCGCGCTACTATGACACGCACCGAAAGACCGGCATCGTGGCGAGCTTATTTGGGGAGGAGACGGCCATGCCCTACACCATGTTTGCCTCGGCCGTATTCTTTGCGCCCGAGCGCCACGAGGACTGCGAATACCGCTTGGATCCCATCCATATCTACCGTTGCCAAAACGGCTTTTGGGAATGCATGCGTATCCACAGTAGTAGGCAAAAGAGCAGCAAGCTCGGTGAAATGATGCGCGCCTGCGACCAACGCCTGCGCCTGGCGCTGGACCCCGCCCATCCCCTTAAGGAAGAAAAGGTCCCCAAATATCTGGCCAAGATTATCGATGACGAGATTGTGGCGTGGCTTTCGTGGGACGCCGCACACCAGCCCGTCAAGATCGATATCGATCTGAGTCAGCTGGGGCACATTCGGAGCGCCGCTGCGCAAACGCGCGAAGCGCTTTTGATCGACGAGGAACGCGAGGACGGCGCGTCCGCAGAAGCCGAGGCAGCGGACTCAGGGCAACCGGAAGCCGAGCCCGTAGCCGACGCGATTGTCGAGGCGGTCGTGGCACCCATTCGGCAGGACTTGACCGACGAGCCGACCATATCCACCGAACAGTTTGGTGTCGTGGCACCGCTTCTCGCGCCGACGCCCGCGGTCGTATCGACTGCACCCGCTGGCACCGCAACCGAACTCGCGCCCGCCGCAGCCGCCTATCTGCGCGCGCTGCTCGAGCAGAACACGGCACAGACGGCATCGGCAGTGGAGAGGTCGGGCCAGAGCGAGGACATGCTCGTCGATACCATCAACGAGGCGCTCTTTGACCTGGTGGGTGACACCGTAATTGAATTTGGCGCGGCAGGACCGCGCATTATCGAGGACTACGAAGCAGACGTGAGAGGATACCTAGACTATGAGTGATACCGCATCCGCAGCACCCCGCGTGCCCAAGCGCGTCGCCGCCGTCATTCTCAACTCACTCAAGGGCGGCGTGGTCCCGCGCATCGGCCTTCCCTATATCACCGTGGGACGCGAGGTCGAGATTCGCGCCCTGCTCACCGATTTGAGTCTCATCGCCGATGGCGGCGCGAGCTTCCGCTTTTTAGTCGGTCGCTACGGCGCCGGCAAGAGCTTCTTGCTTCAGACCATCCGCACGCACGCCATGGGCGAGGGATTCGTCGTCGCCGATGCCGATCTGTCGCCCGAGCGCCGTCTGCAGGGCGGTCAGGGACAGGGCCTCGCCACCTACCGCGAGCTCATCCGCAATATATCGACCAAGACGCGCCCCGAGGGCGGTGCGCTCAACCTTATTTTGGATCGCTGGGTCGCCTCGTGTGCCGACGCCGACGAGCCTGCCGTTAATGCCCAACTCGCTCCACTCGAAGAGATGGTCCACGGCTTCGACTTCACCCGCATGCTCCGCCGCTATCGCATGGCCGTATCCGAGGGCGACGAAGAGGCCATGAGCCGCGTGACCAAATGGATCCGCGGCGAATATCGCACCAAGAGCGAGGCTCGCGCCGAGCTGGGCTCCTCGACCATCATCAGCGATGACGACTGGTACGACTACGTCAAACTCATCGCGCGTTTTTTGGTTTGCAGCGGCTACAAGGGCATGCTGGTGCTCATCGACGAGCTCGTGAATCTGTATAAGATTCCCAACGCCATCACGCGCCAGTACAACTACGAGAAGATCCTGACCATGTACAACGACACGCTCCAGGGCAAGGCGCAGTACCTGGGCATGATCATGGGCGGCACGCCAACCTCCATCGAGGACCGTCGCCGCGGCGTGTTCTCCTACGAGGCTCTGCGTAGCCGACTCGCTCAGGGCCGCTTTGCGCGCGAGGACCTTAAGGACATGCTCGCGCCCATCATCCGTCTGCAGCCACTCACCTACGAGGAGCTGCTGGTGCTGATCGAAAAACTCATGCAAATTCACGCCGGTTACTTTGGCTGGACGCCCACGCTTACCGAGAACGACTTGGTGGACTTCCTCAAGATCGAGTTCGGTCGTGTGGGAGCCGACACGCACCTGACGCCGCGCGAGGTCATTCGCGACTTTATCGAGCTGCTCGACATCCTGTGCCAGAACCCCGATGCCAACGTGGCCGAGCTGTTGCAAAGCGTCGGCGGCGACACGCTAGCGCCGGCAACCGCAACAGGCGACACCGATACCGCAGGCGGCGACCGCAACTTCGCCGAATTCACCATCTAACCTGCCAAAAAGGGACAGGTTTATTTTGGCTGGTTTTATCTGGGCAAACGTTGAGGCGGTAATGCAGCAAACCCTTGGCCACCGCGTTAAGAGATTCGTATTTGAGAGGAGGCCCCGTGAACGCTTTTGACCGCTACGCCCCGTTTATCCAGGATTTCATCTACTCCCACGATTGGGAGAGCCTGCGCTCTATCCAGGTTGCGGCGGCAGATGCAATCTTTAACACGCAAGACAATGTGCTCCTGACGGCATCCACAGCATCCGGCAAAACCGAGGCGGCTTTCTTTCCCATCCTGACCGAGTTTTGGGAGAACCCACCCGCGAGCGTAGGCGCCCTCTACATTGGTCCCCTCAAAGCGCTCATCAACGATCAGTTTGTACGCCTCAACGATCTGTGCGAAGAGGCCGATATCCCCGTTTGGCACTGGCACGGCGATGTCTCGCAATCGCACAAGGCCAAGCTCATCAAAAAGCCGAGCGGTATCTTGCAGATTACGCCCGAATCACTCGAAGCGCTCCTGATCCACAAGCACATGGCCATCCCGCGCATGTTCTGTGACCTGCGCTATGTGGTCATCGACGAGGTCCACTCGCTCATGCGCGGCGACCGCGGCGGTCAGACACTCTGCCTTATCGAGCGCCTTTCGCGCATGGCGGGCGTGCAGCCCCGGCGCATTGGCCTTTCGGCCACCATCGGAGACCCCGAGCGCACGGGTGCCTTCCTGTCGCAGGGAACGGGACGCGACTGCGTCATCCCCCGCTTTGAGGAGCCGCGCCGCGTGTGGCGTATCTCCATGGAGCACTTCTACAACTCGGGCCCCCAGGCGCAGCAACGAGGATTTATGAGCGCGGGCCCGCAGGAAGCCGAGGTGCTCGCATGCGAGCGCATTGAGGTGGCGGCGCCCGCGGCACTGACCGACGGCGCCCAAGACATGCGCCATAGCGGACAGCTTACACAGGAGGAGCGCCGTCAACGTCGCGAGCAGGCACGGGGCAAGGCCGCCCCTAAGGACCGTCGCGCCTCCTCGGCCCCCGAGGGCGAAGTCGACATCCCACAGGCAGCCGAGCAGGCGCTGCTCAACCCAACCGATACCGCACCCGACAACGCCGATCCCGGCATGGGCTATATCTTTGAACACACCCGCGGCCGCAAGTGCCTGGTCTTTGCCAACTCGCGCGAGGAGGCGGAAGCCGTGTGCTCCATGCTGCGCAGCTACTGCGAGAACCGGCACGAGCCAGACCGCTTCCTGATCCATCATGGCAATCTCTCGGCATCGCTACGCGAGACCGCCGAGGAGCTCATGCGCGACGAGGAGCAGGCACAGACAACCGTCACCACCTCCACGCTTGAGCTCGGCATTGATATCGGTCGCCTGGAGCGCGCGTTTCAGATCGACGCACCGTTTACCGTCAGCTCCTTTTTGCAGCGCATGGGGCGCACGGGCCGCCGCGATCTTCCGCCCGAGATGTGGTTTGTCATGCGCGAGGAAGAACCCGAGCCGCGTACGATGATGCCCGAGACGATTCCCTGGAAGCTCTTGCAAGGCATCGCGCTCGTACAACTCTATCGCGAGGAAAAGTGGGTCGAGCCGCCTGAGCTCGATCGACTCCCCTACAGCTTGCTCTATCACCAGACCATGTCGACGCTCGCCAGCACCGGCGAGCTCACACCGGCAGAGCTTGCCCAGCGCGTGCTCACGCTCAGCTACTTTCATCGTGTCTCGGCCGACGACTACCGCGTGCTGCTGCGCCACCTCATCAAGATTGGCCACATCCAGGTTACCGAGGGCGGCGGGCTTATCGTAGGCCTCGCGGGCGAGCGCATCATCAACAACTTTAAGTTCTACGCCGTGTTTCAGGAAAACGAGGAGTTCACGGTCCGCAGCGAATCGGCCGAGCTGGGCACCATCGTCAACCCGCCACCGCCCGGGGAGCGTATTGCCATCGCCGGTCACTGCTGGATTGTCGAAGAAGTAGACTGGAAGCGTCATACCGTCTTTGCCACGCAGGTAAAAGGCCGTGTTCCCGCCTACTTTGGCGACTGCCCCGGAGACATCAATACGCATGTGCTCGAGCGCATGCGTCAGGCGCTCAACGAGCATGCGGCGTATCCATACCTCATGGGTAACGCGCGGGCTCGTCTGGCCCAAGCACGCCATACGGCTGAGATTTCGGGCGCAGGGACCAAGCCGCTCATCAACCTGGGCGGCGACACGTGGGTGCTCTTCCCCTGGCTGGGGAGCTATGCCTTCTTGGCGCTCGAGCGCATGCTCAAAATCAAATGCGCCGCAGAGCTGGGTCTTCGCGGACTCGACCCGTCGCGACCGTACTTTATGCAGTTTAAGATGAAGGCCGATGAGGAGACGTTCTTTGAGGTGCTCGCCTCCGAGGCCGAAAAGGACTTTGATCCCATCGAGCTCGTGTATCCGGGCGAGGTTCCCTACTTCGATCGCTACGACGAGTACGTTCCCGAGGAGCTCGTACGCAAAGGCTTTGCCGAAGGCGTGCTCGACATCGAAGGCATGAAGCAGCGCGTCCTTAGCTGGCGCGACCACGCATAAGGCCAGTCTTTTGGGGCAGCTAAAATAGCCGTCCCAAAAGACTGGTCTCAAGGAGACTTGCTAATCGTGAAGAACGGTGCCGAGGAAGTCAGAATCGAAGGGCACGGCGTCCGCGAAGGCATAGTCGCCGTCACTGGCGATGAGCAGGTAGTTTTCCTCGCCGCCAAACTCCGTGTCTCCGCAGGGGACAACCCGCGCATGGGCAAACACCTCAAATGCCGTGGCAACGCAATCGCGTAGGAACGTCACATCGCTCCCCTCGCTCGCGCTCACGATATTGGCCGCATAGAGACCGCCAGGGTTCAGGCCGCCCCGCACCAAACGCAGAGCCTCGACGGTCGCCAGCTCGCGCACAGGCTCGGCGCCGCCAAAGCAATCGCTCACGATAACGTCGTAGCGGCGATGCCCCACGCTCGTCACGCCCAGGTACGAGCGCGCCTCAGCGGTGATCACCCGCAGGCGATCGCCTACCGCGCGCTCAAGCTCGTCCACATAGAACCAGCGACGGGCCAGACGCGTAATCTCGGCATCGTACTCGACGACATCCATACGCAGGCCCTCGTGCGACATCAGCGCAAACTTGGGGTAAGCAAACCCGCCACCGCCCAGCATGAGCATGCGGTCGATGCCGTGTCCGTAAGTCGAGCGCATCGCATCCTGGGCCTCAAACACATCGTCAAACGCACGATAGTACGCAAAGACCGGCTCCGCCCAGCGATCGCCAACATAGCTCGCACTTTGGTAAACGCCGCCCTGCACAAGCACGCGAACCTCATCGCCGTTCGTATCGCGTACGCGCTTTACGCGCGCCAGCCCATTACGAGTTCGCGCGACCTGCAAGCAGGCAGCGCGAACAGCGACAGCGGCCGCACCAAGCGCAGCAGCCCCCAAGGCCACACCGGCAACAACCCCGGCAGAAACACTCGGCTTGTTCATTTAGAGCTCCTTTTGCAGATAGAGTCCGTGGTCGTAGAAACCCAAATGGCGATAGTACTCGCGCGTACCGATCGCGCTAATCACGTTGATACGCGTATAACCCGCATCCCGGGCAATCTCGCACGCACGCTCTACGAGCAAACGCCCCAACCCGTGATGCTGTGCCGCCTGGCCTTGATCTCCCACGCGCGCCGCCATGCCATACACGTGTACCTCGCGAATCATCGCCTCGTCCGGTGTCGTCGGCAACTCATCCGCATGCGCGGCAACAAACGCGCGGTCGGGCAGCGACAGGCGCAAAAAGCCCGCGATCTTGCCCTGCGGCGTCACCCACTGCAAAAAGCGCTCGTGCGTCACCGGCGTCTCGTACGCCACCTCCTCGTCAAGGGTCAGCTCATGCAAGTCGGCGCCCGCCGTGCTAATCTCGCGATAGCGAATCTCACGCACTGTCGCACCGTCACCCCGAGCAGCCAGGCGATTCTCAACGAGCTGGCGCAGGTTGGGTTTCTTGTTGCCCACCATGATGTCGTCGGAACTAAAGTCGCGGATCATGCGACTGATGCGGCAGAACGCCGGCGTCACCACGATGTCGTCGGCCAGCACATCGAGCAGCTCTTCCTCGGTATAGGGACGCCACTCGCCGCGCTCATAGCAGCCCACCAGACGCGAGCCCTCGATGAGCGCGCACGGGTAGACCTTGACCTCATCGGGCATAAAAGCGCCCTCGGTCATAAAGCGTTCGTAGTCGCGCTTGTCCCCCTCGGGCGTGGCGCCCAGCAAGTTGAGCATAAAATGCGCGTGGATCTTAAAGCCGAACAGGCGCGCAAGCGAAAACGCCCGCTCGATCTGAGCCACCGAAATGCGACGCTCGTTGATATCGAGCAGGTGCTGGTCGAGGCTCTGGATGCCCATCTGAATCTTGGTGCAACCCAGGCGGCGGATGAGCTTGAGGGCCTGCGGCGTTACAGCATCGGGGCGCGTCTCGATAACGAGCCCCACCACGCGATGCTTCGCCGTCTCGTTGACGCGCTGCTGACGCTCAAGCTCATCCATCGTGGCGGTCTGCCACTCGGCAACCTCGCCCCACGGCGTACCGGGTCCGTACAGACGACGCACCGCGCGGTTATAGCCACCCACGGCAGCATCCACACGCCCCTGCTCGTCGGCAACACCGCTCGCAAGCTCGGCCTCGTCGGTCGCAATACCGACGGCCCGATAGCGTTCGCGACGCTCCGCCACCACCGGCGGCAGGGCATCGGCGGGAGCGTCATCGAGCAGGCGCCCTGCCTCGGCACGGCTGATGCCCGGACGCGCCAACATGGGGTTGGCCGCCACGCCGGCCACGGCACCGTCATTGAGCGCGCGGAAGAGCTCCGACATAAACCACATCTGATACCCTTGCGGATAGTCGCTCCAGGTACCGCCAAGCACAATGAGCTCGATCTTATCGGTCGCATGACCCATCTGCGAAAGCGCGGTCAAACGGGCGCTCACCTGCAGATATGGATCGAAGCAGTTTTGCTCTGCACGGGCACACGCCGGCTCGGCATGTAAATAGCTTTTGGGCATGCGCAGGTCGTTGGGGCAAAACAGGCAATCGCCCGAGCACGGCCACGGCTTGGTGATGACGGTAATGGTTGCCACGCCCGAAGCCGTGCGACGAGGCTTCATACGCAGCACCTGCAGCAGTTGACGTTCCAGCTCGGCACCGACATTCCACCCAGCCCAACGAGCCGGGTCCTCACGTTTAACCCGCTGGTAGAACGGCAGCAGACGGCGCTTGGCCAAATCGCGTTTGTCGGCACCCTCACGGCGCGCCTCGGCATGTATCAGTTTGACGAGCGCTTTGTCATCCACGGTCTCGCCGCGACGCAGAGCCTCGAGTATGTTCAAGATAATCTGTTCCATGCCCCCATTGTAAAGGCAAAGGCGCCGGAGCCGATCTCGGCTTCGGCGCCTTCATCAAACAGCGCGTCTATATCTTCGCCTAGGCTTTCGTCTGCCTCAATACTCCGAATCAAACGACATGTCGCCCGAACCGACCTCAAAACGATACGTGGCAGACTTGTCACCGTTATCGAATTCAAGATTCAAAATGGTCTCGCCGTCGTAGCCAAGCGGAAGGAAATCGCTCTCGAAGTCGCCGCTGCCCAAGGTGAGGCTCGCCTTAAAGCCCGTCGAGTTCGGAACCGTCATCTCCACATCGCCCGAGCCCACACTCACGTCCATCGACTTCGTGGGGGCCGGGTAAAGCTCGAACGTCACATCGCCCGAACCGACCTCGGCATTCAGGGTATCGGTCACGGTGCCCGTAAACTCAACGTCTCCCGAGTCCAGAGTCAGGTTGAGGTCATGACACGCAATGCCCGCGACCGTCAGATCACCCGATCCCACATTCGCTGTGATGCCCACCATGTTATCGGCAACATCGCGCGGCAGTTCGACGGTAACCGTGCGGTCAATGGCGCGCTCGTCATCGCAATCGAACTGGCTAATCTTGAGTGTAGAGCCCTCGATCTTGACCAGATTCTGAGTGGCGGCATCGGAAGCAGACACCCCCTTTGCAACGTGCCCGCTTTCGATGACACGTACCGGTCCGCCAGAGACACGTTTAACCTCGACCGTCCCCGACGTCACATCCAAGTCGAGCGATTGGAACGCGTCTTCGTCAAAAGTCGTGCTCGAAAGCTGCTGAGGCCGAGCGGAATAGTTACCGCCATCCAAAAGATCGCCCTCGTCAAACATATCGTCCATACCAGACAAGCCGGGTACAACATCGTCGAGATCCCACGGGCCATCAAAATGAATCAAAGTTCGCGAAACGCCAAACACAAGCCCAATGATGAGCACAAACGCTCCGATGCCAACGCCCAAGCGTACCTTGGATTCATGTGAAAGCTTCATCATTCATCACCCTCTTTGGCAATCGGCTCAGCGGTGGTCGCGGTAGCCACGTCAGCATCAACCGAAGCGGAAACATTCTGCACCTGAGTCCTAGCCGTCACCGGTGCCGGACCAACCTGAATATCACCGCGCGCCCAATCGCCATCGAGAGCACGCGCCACCCAGTGATAGATAGGGATCGTAAAGAAGATGAGCGCAGCAAAGGGGCCGGCGCCAAACGGGAACATCAGCAAAAAGAACAGTAGCCAGCACACGGCCCAATACGGGAACGATTGGAACGGGCCCTTCACCGGAGTCGAGCCAACCGCGCCGCCACTCGTCACCTGCGCCGTAGCGGCATTGGCGGCCTGCGCACTCCAGCTTGCCGCTTGTGCCGCCTTGGCCGCAGCATCACTCGCCTGTGTTGCCGCCTCGGTGGCGCGCGCCGCCGCCTCATGGGTGCGGGCACGTTCCGCCGCCTCGGCCTCGCGCTGACGGGCGCGGTCCTCGTTCTCAAACTCGATATCGTCCTCAATCTCATCGCTCGGATTGAGCAGCTCGTCCAGACTCACACCATAGAGCTTGGCGAGCGAGATCAGGTTCTCGGTATCGGGCGAGCTCTCCGCACGCTCCCATTTACTAACCGCCTGGCGCGACAGCCCCAGCTTTCGCGCCAGCCCTTCTTGGCTAAAGCCCTTGCTGCGGCGAAGGTCGGCGAGCCGCTGCGCAGTTTCTACATTCATGGTTCCTCCTATGTGATGCCAGCCGTGCCGCCGGACCGTTTTTGTTCTTAAGGCGCCTTGCACAGTTAAAAATCTATCCGCCACCGCCAAAAGCATGCCACCTATTCTAGTGAGATTTTTGACAACTGGCGGTTGCGGGCACATATGAGCTGCGGAAATGTGTCCAAACAAAGCAATGAGCCGCAGCTCGGTTGTCCCCGTTGCGGCGTTAACGGTAGTATGGTCATACTGTTTATTCCGCACCGCCAACGGAGGGAGTTCCGCGCCGTGAACCGCGATTTCGCCTCATCGCTCATCCAGCTCAACAATACGTTCTACCGCGAGCACTCCGCCTCCTTTTCCGATACGCGCCAGGCCCCGTGGCCCGGCTGGGTGCGCACCATGGACATCGCGCTCGAACAGCTCGACGTCGCCACGATCGAGCATCCCGTCCGCGTCTTCGATCTCGCCTGCGGCAATATGCGATTCGAGAACTTTGCCGCCGGCGGCGCACTTGCCGCCAAGGGCGTCGATGGCGCAAACCCCTCGGCAGATGCCAGCTGCCCGTTTGAGTTCTACGGCGTCGACTCATGCCAAGACCTGGCCATCGATGCACGTGGCCACGCACTGCGCATTCCCAACCTGCACTTCCAGGAACTCGACGTGCTCGACGCCCTCATGAGGCTCAACCCCGCCGAGACGCCCGACGTGCTTTTCGATGCCCCGCTCGCCGACATCTCGGTCTGCTTTGGCTTTATGCACCACGTGCCATCGTGCGAGTACCGCGTACGCGTGCTCGACGCCCTGGTGCGCCAGACACGCCCGGGCGGCATCATCGCCATCAGCTTTTGGGAGTTTATGAATGACGAGCGCATGGCGCGCAAAGCCGTTCGCGCCGAAGCCCGCGCCGAGCTCACCCCGCCGTTTGAGGGCTACGACTCCGCGCAGTTTGAGGCCGGCGACCACCTCATTGGCTGGCAAAACGACCGCCACGCCTACCGCTATTGCCATCACTTTGACGATCAGCAGATCACCGACCTGGTGCGCGGCGTCCGTACGTTCTACAAGAGCGGCGAGGTCCCCGTGCGCGAGCTTGAGCGCTTCCATGCCGACGGTCGTAGCGGCGAGCTCAACCGCTATGTGATTCTCAAGCGCCTGTAGGCACCGACGACTCTCCGTCGAGCCGCACCGCATCTTTCGGGCAAAGTATGCCCACCCTTTTCAACCCATTGACGGAACGCGCGGCTATGCGTTCCACACTTATGACCAAGGAGCCTCATGGGAGCCGTCCACGTTCGCACGCCTAAGAACTTTGTGCTCGAGGAGCGCCTGGAGCGCTACGCCGATGCGATTGAGACGAACCCCGAGGCCTATGCCGGAGATTGGCGCAAGGCGTGCACGCCGGCTGGCGGCAAGCCCTTCGCCCGCCTGCACCTGGATCTGGGCTGCGGCAAAGGCACCTATCTAGTTGAGCGTGCTCGCCGTGAGCCCGAAACGCTCTTCATCGGTATGGACCAGGAGCCCATCTGCATTGCCTATGCCGCTCAGAAGATTTGTGAGCAGGAGTTGCCCAATGCGCTTGTGCTGCCCCGAGGCGCTGCATCGCTGCCGCAGCTATTTGCCGTAGGCGAGCTCGATGCCATCACCATCAACTTTCCCACGCCGCAGCCCAAGGCCAAGTACGCCAAAAAACGACTCGTCCATGTCGACCATCTGATACTCTACCGCCCGCTCTTTGCAGTCGGCGCCACCGTCACACTGCGAACCGACAGCAAGCCTCTGCGCGACTACGCCCTGGGGCAGTTTGCCGCGGCCGGCTACGACACACTTTGGGTAAGCGACGACGTCCGCCGCGACCATCCCGAGCATCCCGAGACCGAATATGAATGCCGCACGCGCGAGATGGGTGCCGTCGTCTACGGCATTTGCGCCGCACCCGGCGCACAGCCCAGCGACAATCAGCTCGCGACGGGTCGCGCGCAGGAGCAAAGCCTTGCCTGCTACCTGCCCGATAACCTCGATGAGCTCACCTACGTGCCCCTCGGCATGGAAGAGGCCGTCGAGAACTTTAGAAACCGCGCCCGCAAGGGCAAGAAGCGTCTGCCGCAAGAGCACTAACTTCACGCGCCCATTTCCTGCATTTTCTCGCGCGCTGGCGCCCCACGCCGCCGCTACGCCATAATAGTTGGCGGACAATCGCGAGAGAAAGCAAACACATGGCACAGACCACGACAGATACCGCCGCCAGCACCGTCTCCGGCGCCGGCGGCGCCAGCTCATTCTCGGGCGGCACGGGAACCGAAGCCGAGTTTGGCTCGCTCGGCGCGCTCTCCCCCACCTGGTGGGAGCCCGAGGACGGCAGCGAGCCCGAACCATGGCTCACGCCCGATCAAGCCTTCGAGCGCTTCTTTGAATGGACGAGCGACCGTGGCATTGAGCTGTGGGATCACCAAGAAGAGGCCCTCATGGACCTGGCCGCCGGCGATCACGTCATTTTGGGCACGCCGACCGGATCGGGCAAGTCGCTCGTCGCGCTGGGCATGCTCTTTATGGGCATGGCGCAGGGCAAACGCTGCTACTACACGGCTCCTATCAAGGCTCTGGTCAGCGAGAAGTTTTTCGACCTGGTACAGGTGCTCGGCCGCGATAACGTAGGCATGATCACCGGCGACACGCATATCAACACCAAGGCTCCCGTCATCTGCTGCACGGCCGAAATCCTTGCTAACGATGCGCTACGCGAGGGCGAGGACGCCGATGTGGGCTGCGTGGCCATGGACGAGTTCCATTACTTTGCCGACCCCGACCGCGGCTGGGCTTGGCAGGTGCCGCTGCTCACCCTGCCCCATGCGCAGTTTATGCTCATGAGCGCCACACTTGGCGATGTCACTGCAATCGCCGCCTCTCTCGAAGAGCACACCGGCGCTGCTTGCGACCTGGTTGTCGACGCCCCGCGCCCCGTGCCCCTGAGCTATGACTACGTGACGACCTCGCTCGAGGGCACCGTCGAGCTCGCCATGCGCCGCGGAGAGGCCCCGCTCTATATCGTGCACTTTAGCCAGGATGCCGCCCTTGCGACGGCACAGTCGCTCGCCAATTTTGGCATCGCCAGCAAGGAGCAGCGCGAGGCCATTAAGGAGGCTGCCAAAGGCACGAGCTTCTCGACGGCCTTTGGCAAGATTCTCAAGCGCCTGCTTGGATGCGGCGTCGGCGTGCACCATGCTGGCATGTTGCCGCGCTATCGTCTGCTGGTCGAGCGCTTGGCGCAGCAGGGTCTGCTGCCCGTCATCTGCGGTACCGATACACTCGGCGTCGGCATCAACGTACCCATCCACACCGTGGTGCTCACCGCGCTCACCAAGTTCGACGGCTACAAGATGCGTCGCCTGCGCGCCCGCGAGTTCCATCAGATTGCCGGTCGCGCCGGCCGCTCGGGCTTCGATACCGAGGGCATGGTGATTGCCGAGGCACCCGAGCACGAGATCGAGAATGCCAAGCTTATGGCCAAGGCAGGCGACGATCCCAAAAAGCTCCGCAAGATTAAAAAGAAGAAGGCCCCCGAGGGCTTTGTCACCTGGAACAAGCAGACCTTTGAGCGCCTGATCGAGACGCAGCCCGAAACGCTCAAGCCGCGCCTGCGCATCACACACTCCATGGTGATTAGCGTGGTCGAGCAGGGCGGCGATGCCCGAGCCCGCGTGCACGATCTCATCGAGACGAGCCTGCAAACGCCCGAGGAAAAGGCAAAGCTCGAGGTTCGTGCCGACGAGATCTTCGCAACGCTCATCGACTCCGGCGTCGTCGTGCGCGCCGAGGTGCCGCCCGCACCCGACGCTCCGGCTGACGCCGCGCCGGACATCGACTACGCGCTGACGGTCGACCTGCCCGAGGACTTTGCGCTCGACCAGCCGCTCTCGCCGTTTTTGCTTGCCGCGCTGGAGTTGCTCGATCCTGATAGCGAAACCTATACCATGGACCTGATCTCAATGGTCGAGGCAACGCTCGAGGATCCCAAGCAGGTGCTGCGCGCACAGGAGCGCGCCGCACGCGATCGCGCTATGGCCGAGATGAAAGCCGACGGCGTCGACTATGAGGAGCGTCTGGAGCGCATTCAAGACGTCACGTACGAAAAGCCGCTCGAAGACTTGCTCGATGCCGCCTTTGACAAGTACTGCCAGGAAGTGCCCTGGGCCAACGACTACCAGCTCTCTCCCAAGAGCGTCCTGCGCGATATGCTGGAAAGCGCGAGCGACTTTAAGGGTTACATTCAAAAGCTCGGCATCGCCCGCTCCGAGGGCATTTTGCTGCGCTACCTGGCAGAGGCCTACCGTTCGCTCGACCGCACCGTACCCATCGAGAAACGCGACGAGCGCCTGCGCGACATTATCTCGTGGCTGGGCTTTGTGGTACGCTCGGTGGACTCGAGCCTGGTGGACGAGTGGGAGAACGCCGGCAACCCGGCAGCCCTCGACGCCGCGCCGCCACAGGGCATCGACGAGGTCGTAGCGGACCGCCGCGGCTGCACGCTGTTGGTTCGCAACGCGCTCTTCCGCCGCGTGACCCTTGCCGCTCGCGAGCACGTTCGCGACCTGGGCGAGCTCGATGACGACTGGGGCATGAGCGAGATCCGCTGGCAAAAGGCGCTCGATGCCTACCACGAGCAGCACGAGGAAATCCTCACCGACGGAGATGCCCGCAGTGCCGCGATGTTTTCCATCGACGAGTCCGATGAGAAGACCGCGCACGTATGGCACGTGCACCAGATCTTTGCCGACGAGGACAGCGACCACGATTTTGGCATCATGGGCGATGTCGATCTGGACGCCACGCAAGACGGCGGCGAGGTCATTTTCAAAAACTACCGCGTCGGCTTTATCGAGGACCTGCTCGAGAACTAGCCGAACATACTGGAACGAAGCGGGGCCGTTGGCAATATTGCCAGCGGCCCCGCTTTTGCCCTATACGCTATGCCTTACTCGGCATCCTCGACCTCATACGAATCCGCCTCGGCGGGCTCATCGTTTGTCTCTGGCGCAGCCCCGCGTGCCTCGTCAAACGCCGCCTTCATGGTCTTGTTACCCCAGGTGAGCTTGCGAATAGTAAGATCGTCGGCCTTCTTGTTGGCTAGGCGCAGATTGTTCTCGGAGGACAGCAACGCCTCCTTGGTTTTCTGCAGATGGCTAATCGTCTTGTCAATCTCATCGATTGCCGTTTGGAACTTGCGGCTCGCGATCTCGTAGTTGCGGCCGAAATCGTTCTTGAACTTTTCCATCTTGGCTTCGAAGTTCGTGACGTCGATATTCTGCTGTTTGTACTCCGCCAGCTCCTGCTTATAGCGCAACGAACCCATGGCAGCGTTGCGAAGGAGCGTGATCATGGGAATGAAAAACTGCGGACGGATCACGTACATCTTCTCGTAGCGATAGCTCACGTCGACTATCCCTGCGTTATAGAGCTCGCTCTCGGGCTCGAGCAGCGTGCAGAGCACCGCGTACTCACAGCCTTTCTGGCGACGATCGTGATCGAGTTTCTTAAAGAAGTCCTCGTTTTTATGCTTGGTCGCGGTCTCGTCGTTCTCGTTTTTCATCTCGAACATAATCGAAATGACCTCGTTACCGCTCGCGTCGCGCTCGCGGAAGATAAAGTCGCCCTTGGTACCCTCGGACGCATCGTTATCTTTCTCGAAGTACGCGTTGGGAAACGCCGTCATGCGCAGACGGTTGAACTCGGTCTCGCAGTGCTGCTCGAGCGACTCGCCCACCATCTTGGTGGACAGACGGACCTTCATGTCCTTAAGGCGCTCAATCTCTTCATCCTTGTAGCGAATCAGGTCATCGCTCGCGCGCTTGGCCTGCGCAAGCTCCAGCTCGTGTGCCGCCTTGGCTTGCTCCTCGCGAGAATCGCGCACCGCCAGCTCGCTCGTCAGCTTGGCACGTGCCTCATCGCGCTCTCGCTCCGCCGCGGCGACCGCCTCTGACAGGTTCATTTTTGCCATCAGTTCCTGCTCGCGCAACTGGGCACGCAGCCCCTCGGCCTCTTGCTCGGACTGAGCCTTTGCGGCGGAAAACTTCTCTTGCACCTTCGCGCGATAGTCAGTAAGCGCGCGCTCGGCCTCGCTGCGAGCGGCATCGAGCTCACGCTGCGACTCGGCCGCGGCTGCGGCGAGCGCCATCTCCTGGGCCTTGTCCGCCGCGGAGAGCTTTGCCTGCAATTCGGCAATCTGCGCATCGCGTGCGGCCAAATCGTTTTGAGCGGCATTGCGCGCCGCCGACTCGACAAGCTTGGCTTCGTCATCCTTGCGCCCCAGCTGCGCACGCAAATTGTCGATCTCGCGCTGAAGCTCGGCATTCTCCTTTTGAGCGTCGGCACGGGCCTCAACCGCCGCGCGCTGGCTTGCACTCTCGCGCTCTGCGGCAGCGCCCTCGAGCTTAGCGCGCAGCTCGGCAAGCTCAGCATCGCGCTTGGCAACCTCTTGCGCCAGTTTCTGATCCGCAGTGTTCTTCTGCTCGACAAGCTGGGCATTGCGCTGAGACTCTGCCTGTTGCAAGGCAGCCGTCGAACGCGAGCGCTCAAGCTCCAGCGCCTGCTCGCCCTCGCGTTGGACTGCCTTCACACGCTCATCCAGGTCGCGCGAAAACTCGGCATCGCGCACCTGCTTGACGATATCCGCATAGCCGGATGCATCGACCTTAAAAACTTCGCCGCAATGCGGGCACTTGATCTCGTTCATAGCAGCTCCTCGATGGACGCAAATATCAACCGGCTACACTCTACCGCGCCGCGCGGACAAAAAAGGCGCCGCCGCCATAATGGCAACGGCGCCAGAGCCACCACAAAGGTGCCTGTTCCCTTGTAGTGGTTTGGGTCTTTACAGGTCGCGGTAGTCGATCAGGCGAAGATCGGGTTGAGACTCGAGCCAAGCGCGCAGCTCAGGATCGGTCAACGCATCGACTTCCTTGGCACGATCGACCGTAAGCGAGCTGTTCTCAAGGATAAAACGATCGAGATAGCCCGGGTGACACACAAAGACGACCGTCTCGCCGTCGGACATCTCGCGAACTGTCTGCATGATTGCCTCTTTGGGCTCGTAGCCCGGTTCCATCGAGCGCATCACCATGCGCAGGTCGGTATCTCCGCAACGCACCACCGCCGTCGGGTCGAAGCTTGCCTTTTGCTCCTTAAGGCCCAGCTCCTGAGCAACCGTCGAGATCGCTCGGTTAAGATTTTTGCTCATGACGGCATGGGCCTCAAAGTAATCGGGCTCGCGGCCCACAATCTCGACAAGGCGGTCGTGCTGCGCACGAATCTCGATGCAGGCCTCGTCGAAGTCTATCAGCTCCTCGCCGCGCTTAAAATGCTCGCGGAAGGTACGGCTGCTATGGAACTCGCCGTTCTCGTTGAGCATGCTCGGGATGAGCGCCGGGTCGGCACACGGCTTGCCCAGGCACACGTTGGTATGCTGGCCCACTGCAATATCGGCATCCGCCACGAGCGACCACCCACGCTCGGCCTCGGGCATATTTGGCATAAGGCCCGCTGAGCGCACCAAGCCCTCGTTGACGCTACGGGCGATCCCCAAGTCAACGGCGTACGAATAACCAAGATCATCGGCACGAATAAGCAATTGCTTCACAACGACTCCAATCTATGGAAACGGGCACTTGGAGTGTAGCCAAGTGCCCCAGGTAATTATCCTACCTAAACAGATGTCTTAAGCCTTAGCGGCATCAACATCTTCCTCGAGCTGATCCTTGCTAAAGCCAAAGAGGTAGGCGATGGCAGCGGCGGCAACAAATGCAGCGCCCGATGCAACGCAACCCCAGACGAGATTAGCCGTTCCGCCGGCAACAAAGCCGGTGACGCCCAGAATATTGGTCGCGCCCAGAACATACGTTGTCACATTGGTGAGGGCTGCGATCAAACCGCCGATAGCACCGCCGGCAACCATGGCGCCCAGGCAGCGAGTGTACTTAAAGCCACAGCCATACAATGCGGGCTCCGTCACGCCGCCCACGATACCGGAGAGCGAGAAGCCGAGCATGGCGCCCTTCTCGTCGGTCTCCTTAAGGCGCAGGAAGGCACCGAAGGCCATGCCCCACGTAGCGAACTGAGAGATACCGGCCGCGACCATAACGCAGGAGTCGGAGCCCAGGGTGAGCAGCTGCACAATACCAAGGGCAAGCAGGACCTGGTGCATACCGGTCATAACCAGGAACTCCCAAAGTGCGGCAATGACGACGAGGGAGAGGATGGTGACGATGCCGCCGGCGTTACCGAGACCGAACATAAAGTTGCCGACCATGCTGCCCAGGATGGAGCCGATCGGAGCCAGCACGCACAACGAAACGGGGATCATAACGGCCATGGTGCCCACGGGTACAAACACCGTAGAGAGCATGTCGGGAACGACCTTCTTCATGAACTTCTCGACGACCATAAGCACCGGCATGGACAGAACCATGGGGAGCACGGTGGAGGAATAGTTGTTCAGCTGGGCCGGCAGCACGCCGTAGACCATGGTGGTCGTTACGCCCGAATCCGCCGCAGCGTTGACCAACGTCATGAACTCAGGAGCAATGAGCACACCGCCGAGCATCATGCCGAGTGGCTGGCTGCAGCCAAGCTGCTTCGCAGCAGCCCAACCCAAATAAACGGGAAGGAAATAATAGCCAGCGTTATAAATCCAGCTGTAGAAGAAGTTGTAGATGTCGGAGTCGGCAGACCAAATACCGAGCATGCCGTCACCGCAAACCACAGCGATGGTACGGAACATGGCAGCACCCATGATGATGGGGATCGTCATGACCATGGTCTTGGAGAGATAGTTGAGGATCTTGTTGCCCGCAGTCTTGAGCGTCAGCGGCTCCTTGGTGCCGCCATCGAGGTTCTCGTCAATGGAGCCTTCGCCCTTAACTCCCAGCGCAATGGCGGCGTCGTAGACCTTCGGTACGTTCTGACCGATGATGACCTGATACTGGCCGCCAGACCACTGGGCACCCAGAACACCCTTGATCTTCTTAACTTCATCGTCATTGGGGATGGACTGATCCTTAAGGTTCAGACGCAGACGGGTCATGCAGTGCGTCGCGTTCGTCACATTGGAGGCGCCGCCGACGGCAGCAAGCACGTCCTCGGCAATCTTCTTGTTATCGACAGCCATGTCGAATCCCTTCTCTTCCAACTAAAGGTCTGTGGGCCTTCACAGCATCAAGACGCACGATTCCGCTCGCGCCTGCGCAGCACGCGATATCCGTTGGCAAGAGATTTCATTGCATGTGATTCCCGGGTGGATCGACATGAAAAAAGCCCCGCGCACAACCGACAGAGACCCAATAATGGCCTCGGCAGAATCGGTAGTGCCTCTCGGAGCTGCGCCGTGAGTAACACCCAACACACGGCGAGTATATGCGGCAGATGCGTTCGCTGCGGCTCAGATTACCGATGAACGGTAGCAAACGGCCCGCAAACGGTCGCCATAACGGAAAGGGGGCGCCAGAGACCCCCTATCTATCCAGGCTGGTGGGAGCCACGCGATTCACGTGCATGATCAGATAGACGAGCTCTTCTTGGGCCAATGGCTCGCCAAAGGCCTCTTGAATCAGATCGTCGATACGATGAGCACAGCGCGATGCCGCCGGATACTGCTCCACGAGCACGTCGTAGAGACCTGAGTTCTCGGTATCAATCGGCTCTTTCTTTGCCACGCGGTCGAGCAGATAGCGCACATGGGTGGCAAAGCGAGTAAAGGCAAACGACGAGCGGTCGACCGTCACACCCAACTCTTCTTGAATAATTGCAACCGTCATGTCGAGCAGATGCTCCTCGTGCTGTTCGGCAAGCACGCGCCGCTCACTCGGCTTAATCGCCGCATTGATAATCGACATGGCAATGCCCGCGGCCTCACTCTGGGGCATGCGAATGGCAAAAGTTTTCTTAATGCCGCGAACGGCTAGCTCGCCCAATCGATACTCAATAGGATGCAGCTGCTCCAGATCGCGCTTGAGCGGCAACGACACCACCATATGTTCGCGGGCGCGCTTAATGGCAAACTGGATATGATCTGCCAGCGTAATGGGCAGATTAGGACTCAATTCGTACGAAAGTTGCCCAGTTGCGATATCGGCCAGCTGGGCGGAAAACTCCAGCACCTCGGGATCAACTTCGTCGATAAACGCCAGGTACTTGGAATCGATACCGTAAAAGGTGCGGGTGACGACATCCAAATCGACATCGTGCGGCATATCGCCAAAGCCGATACCGCGACCCAACGCGATGAGCTGGCGCCCCGCGCCGTCTTCGCAGATGGCAGCGTTGTGGTTAATGCGCTGGACAGCCCTCATGGAATCATCGCTCCTACTAAAACACGCCGTGCAGACCATCCACACGGCGCGTTCATTCTACCTGCACTTGCAGCTACAGTCCAAAGAAGCTCAAGATCTGGTCTCGGCTTACGGGCTTGTAGTTGTTGGCATCAAGGCCAACGTCATAGCGAAAGATAGGGCGTTCGCGATCGCGGTTTCGCGCGTTGGTGCGGTCTCCCCTGCTGTGGATATGCCCGTGCAGCATGATGGCGCCACGCGCCTTGCCATTCCAGCTAAGCATGGGGTAGTGGCTCAACACCAGGCGATGACCCTTGGCGTAACCGGGTGCGACCTCCAGATAATCGCGTACGTCATCCCAGATTTGAGGCGCATCTGGATCTTCCCAGTCGCCGTCATGGTTACCACGGATGAGCGTCACGTTCTGGCATTCGATGCGCTCGCGCAGGCGCACCGCCTCCGCTAGGGGCAAACGATAGGTAAAGTCACCCAGAATATAGAGACGGTCGTCCGCAGCCACGCACTCATTGATGGCATCGATGACCTTGCGGTTCATCTCCTCGACCGAGCCAAACGGTCGATCCATATCGTGCAGGATATTCGTATCGCCCAGGTGCAGGTCGGCGGTAAACCACATCATCGTCTATGCCCTCATTTCGCAACGCGTCTAACACGTGCCTAGTATACAGACGCTTTGGCGCGTCGGTTAGCCAAAGAGCCCGTCGAACAGACCTCGGCGGCGTTTGTCTTTCTTTTTCGACGCGTCACCCTGGGCGCTCTTGTCCTGCCGCTTCTTACGATCCTGCTCCAGCTCATCATCGTCGAGCAGCATATCCCACTCAAACGGATCATCTGTCAAATCGAACAGGTCATCGTCATCAAACATGGCCGCCTCCATTGCCGACTAGCGGGCATCCACCACGTAGAGGCCAACGCGCACCTGATGCCACGGGCTGCGCTCGGGAGCGACCTGCTGCACGCGGGCCTCAAATACGTCCTCGTGGCCGTAATACATCATCAAGGACAGCGGGCCGACCTCGTTTCCCGGGACATAGCCAAGCTTGGTGTTGCCGTAGTAGATCGCAACCGCCTCAGGGTCATGGGGATTATCGCGCTCGGCGCACAGCGTCAGCCTATCGCCCGCCTTAAGATCGCCCAGGACCAAGGCACCGTCGGCATACTGAAATCCCGCGATATGAAACGACAGAAGAACACGCGAAGGCTCGTACATGGCAACTCCCCTAACGGCCGGAATACCCGGCGTTTAACCTTACAGAGAAGTCTACGAACTCGTGCGGACGCAAATTCATCCTGCCTGCGTCTTTCAAGCGCTCTGTCTCGCAACGCTTGCGAGACAGAGCGCTTGCAGATAAGATAGGGGTACGGATGGCACCCGTTGCAGCGGGTCTTGCCAACTCCGATACACGTTTTCATCGTGAGAAGTGGCCGTCTTCGCTTACGCGGGGGCGGCCATTTTGTTTGCCCTATGCCATCTGATTCTAATGCACAAACATGCGCACGAACTTGTGCTTCCAGCTTGCGTAAGGAGCATAGCGAAATGGCACGTCCAGCCACGTTGCCTTGTTCACGATGCTCTTCTTGTGGCTAAACGTATCGAAGCTCTCACGTCCATGGTACTGCCCCATACCGCTCGCTCCCATGCCGCCAAAGCCCATATGGCTCGTAGCCAGATGCATGATGGTGTCGTTAACGCAGCCGCCGCCAAAGGGCACGTAGCGCACAAAGCGCTGCTGAACCGCGCGATCCTGACTAAAGATATACAGGGCCAGCGGCGTCGGACAATCCGTAATAAACGTCTCGGCCTCGTCTAGGCTCTCAAACGTCAGCACCGGTAAGATGGGGCCGAAAATCTCCTCCTGCATTACGGCGTCCTCAGGCGCCACGCCGTCTAGGATCGTCGGCTCAATCTTGAGCGACGACTCGCGCACCGTTCCTCCCAGCACAACCTTATCGGGGTCGATCAGCCCGCGTACGCGCGCGAAATGCTTGGCGTTGACAATATGACCGTAGTCCTCGTTATCGAGCGGGTGCTCGCCAAACATGCGACGGACCTCCTCCTTGATGAGGCCCAACAGCTCATCGTGCACGCGCGTATCGACCAGCAGGTAGTCGGGCGCCACGCAGGTCTGCCCCACGTTGAGCCATTTACCAAAGGCGATACGTCGTGCCGCGACCTTCAAGTTTGCCGTCGCATCCACGATGCAGGGACTCTTTCCGCCCAGCTCAAGCGTCACGGGCGTGAGGTTTTTGCTCGCGCGCTCCATGACGAGCTTGCCGACCAGAACACTACCGGTAAAGAAGATCTTGTCCCAGCATTCATCGAGCAACGCTTCGTTCTCGGCACGCCCGCCTTCGACGACCGTCACCAGGCGCGGATCAAATGCTTCCTCGCAAATCTGCCTGAGCACCGCACTCGAAGCCGGCGCATAGGCACTCGGCTTGATGACCACGGTGTTACCCGCGGCAAGGGCGCCGGCGAGCGGCTCGAGTGTTAGCAAAAAAGGGTAGTTCCACGGAGCCATAATGAGCGTGACGCCATAGGGCACGGCTTGCGTTTTGCACACACTAATGGCATTGGCGAGGTCGCAGGGGCGCAGGCGCGGGCGGCTCCATCGGGCCATATGCGCAATCTGATGGCGAATCTCGGAAAGCGACGTGCCGATCTCGCACATATATGCCTCGTCATGCGACTTACCCAAATCGGTCTTGAGCGCATGGGCAATATCGCCCTCGTGCGCACGAACCGCATCGCGCAGGCGCACCAGTGCGCGGCGGCGAGCATCGACATCAAACGTAGCGTGCGTCTTAAAGTAGGTGCGCTGATCGCCGACGATGCGCGCAATTTCCTCGGTGTTCATGGACCCTCCTAGTTCTCGTCCTCAAACATACCACCTGCAACAACTTCGTACATATGCTCGAGCTCCAGGCGGTCCATCAAAAGCGGAACGGGATACAGCGGATTGGCCTCGGCATCGGCATGCGCCGCCATTTGCGGAATATCGGAGCGGCGAATACCTGAGACATATTTGGGGATTCCCAGGGCCTCGTTCATGCGGTCGACCCAATCGATAAAGGCCTCGGCCGCAAGACTGTCCTGCGCGGTAGCCGGCGCAATGCCCGCCATGCGAGCAAGATCGGCAAGCTTGGGGGCGGCGGCGTCACCATAAGCGCGAAGCATGTGCGGCAGGATGATCGCGTTGGCTAAACCGTGCGGAATTCCGTATCGGCCGCCCAGACTGTGCGCGATGGCATGCACATATCCGACATAGGAGCGGGTAAACGCAACGCCTGCCTTATACGCCGCCGAAAGCATATTGCGGCGCGCACGCATGTCGTCGCCATGCTCATAGGCCTCGAGCAAATTGTCGCGGATGAGCTGGACCGCCTGACGCGCCATCTTGCGCGTGTAGGGCGTGGTGCTACGGCCGATAAAGGCCTCGACAGCATGCGTCAGGGCATCCATACCCGTCTGCCCCGTGGTGGACGCCGGCAACCCGCGCGTAAACTCGGGGTCGTGCACCGCAAAACGCGGGATGAGCACAAAGTCGTTAATGGGGTATTTATAGAGCGTCTCGTTATCGGTAATTACCGCCGCGAGCGTGACTTCGCTTCCCGTACCGGCGGTAGTGGGAACCGCAATAAGTAGCGGCAGGAGACGGTGGACGCGCAACAGGCCACGCATCTTGTTGATGGGCTTGTTCGGCTGTGCAATGCGCGCCCCCACACCCTTGGCGCAGTCCATGGCCGAACCGCCACCAAAGCCGATAATGGCCCGGCAGTCGTTCTCGCGATACAGCGCCGCCGCTTCCTCCACGTTTGAGACCGTGGGGTTCGCACGCGTTTCGGCATAGACCGTAGCGCCAATCCCCTGAGCCGTAAGCGCACGCTCGAGTGATGCCGTGAGCCCCAAACGTGCAATACCAGGGTCTGTCACGATAAGAACCTTCTGGATCGAGCGTTTTTGAAGCACCGCGGGCACATCCTCGGCATGCTCCAAAATGCGCGGCTCGGTATAGGGCAG
This sequence comes from uncultured Collinsella sp., assembly GCA_900544205.1. Classification (GTDB taxonomy): domain Bacteria; phylum Actinomycetota; class Coriobacteriia; order Coriobacteriales; family Coriobacteriaceae; genus Collinsella. The sequence continues at coordinate 198 of UQUG01000006.1, read as the reverse complement.
GATCGGCAATGCAATGCGAAAAACCGTCTGATATGTTCGGCACCAGGCACGACGGGCTAGATGCATAAAGGAAACTCCTTTATTTGTTGATAGGTCAACATTTGCTCGACCGATTGTACTCAGCAGAGATCACAGACGGCCTACCAATCGTTAATCAATCAACATCTTCATATCTCAAAATTGTTTTATTAAAAATCA
>UQUG01000005.1 GCA_900544205.1 uncultured Collinsella sp. | reverse complement strand
CGGCCAGATGGTACTCGGGATACTCGGCGTCGTACTCGACCATCATCTCGTCACGCGTGACCTTGGCCATGATGGACGCCGCGGCGATGCAGGCGATCTTGGCATCGCCCTTAACCACGTCGCGCTCATTGGGAACGGCGCCCAAGGGGTTGCCATCCATGAGGACGCAGTCGGGTTCAAGTCCCGTATCGGCCACCGCACCCGCAACGGCAGCGCGGATGGCGCGGGCCATACCCATCTCATCGATATCTGCAGGAGCGATATGGCAAAAGCCGATAGCAGTCGCCACCTCGGCAATCTTAACCGAGAGCAGCTCGCGGCGCGCCGGCGTGAGCTTTTTGGAATCGTTGATGCCCCAGATGCGCGGCTCCATCGGAAGGCACACGGCACACACGGTCAAGGGCCCCGCTACCGAGCCACGGCCCACCTCGTCGACGCCCACGACCACGCCATCACCGCCGAGCTCATGCATAAGCTCGTACATGCCGTTGACGCGCTCGCGCTCGGCAAGCTCCTTGGCATGGCGCTTAAGAGCACGCTCGCAAGCCTTGATCACCTGCTGGCGCGGGTCCTCGCGATAATGCTCCACGAGGGCGGGGATCTCCTCAAACGTTGCGCTCGCCAGCTCTCCGGCAACCTGCGATGCCGAAACCGAGCTTGTCATGTTGGCCATACCAGGCCCTCCTTGCATGCAAATCAGATAAAAAGAAGGGCCACCCGAAGGTGACCCTTGTGTCCAAACGAGTGGACAGACGCTGCGATCTTCTTAGCGCTTCTCGGGGATGCGAGCAGCCTTGCCCACCTTGTCGCGGAGGTAGTACAGCTTGGCGCGACGGACACGACCATGACGAACGACCTCGAGCTTGGCGATCTTGGGGCTGTGAAGCGGGAAGGTACGCTCAACACCGACACCGAAGGACATCTTGCGGACGGTGAAGGTCTCGCGGGCACCGGCGCCGGCCATGCGGATGACGTCGCCCTGGAAGACCTGGATGCGCTCGCGGTCGCCTTCCTTAATGCGGTAGTGAACCTTGACGTTGTCGGCGACGCGAACCTGAGGAATGTCCTCGCGGATCTGCTGACGCTCGATTGCGCGGATGTAATCCATGTGCAATTCCTTACTCTTCTAGAGGTGCCGTACCACCTTGGCCGGCACGTAGTTGAACAAACGTATTCGAGTATACACGCGCGGGTTTCTGCTGCAAGAACAATTTTTTACGCAGACAAAAAGACAAAACCCGCACATGACAACCGCCCGTCTCACGAATGAGACGGGCGGCATGAAGGGGGGCTACGCTAGGCGTCTAAACCCAAAACGTTAGGCGGAACGCTTCGCCTCGAGCTTGGCCTGGGCGGCCGCCAGGCGCGCGAGGGGCACACGATAGGGCGAGCAGGACACGTAGTCCACGTCGGCCACGTTAAACAGGCCCATGATGGACTTGGGGTCGCCGCCGTGCTCGCCGCACACGCCAAAGTGCATGTCGGGGTTGGTGGCGCGACCCTTCTCGACGGCCATGCGCACCAGCTCGAGTACCGCCGTGTCGATGGTCTCGAAGGGGTTGTCCTTCAAGATTTTCTTGTGCATGTACAGCGGGATGAACTTGGCCTCGGCATCGTCGCGGGAGAAGCCGAAGGTCGTCTGCGTGAGGTCGTTGGTGCCAAAGCAGAAGAAGTCGGCATGATGGGCAATCTCGTCGGCGACCATGCAGGCACGCGGCAGCTCGAGCATCGTGCCCACGGGAATATTAAGCTCGACGCCCTCCTCGGCAGAAACCTCGGCGATCACGCGCTCGATGACATCGCGGGTCTGGACATGTTCGGCCGTGATGGAAACGAGCGGAACCATGATCTCGGGGCGCGGGTCGACGCCTTCTTTAATGAGACGAGCGGCAGCCGTTGCGACGGCACGGACCTGCATGAGCGGCAGATCGCTAAAGACGACGGACAGGCGCACACCGCGCAGGCCGAGCATCGGATTGGACTCGACCATGCCGTCGATACGACGCAGACGGGTGCGCAGGACGGCAAGCTCTTCCTCGCTAGCGCCAGCGGCCTCCTTCTTGGTGATGGCGACCTCGAGCTCACGCGGATTATCCAGGAACTCGTGCAGCGGCGGATCGAGCAGGCGAACGACCACATCGCGACCGGACATGGTCTTGAACATCGCCAGGAAGTCCTCGGTCTGAACCTTGAGCAGGTCGGCGAGGGCCTGCTGCTTCACGGCCTCATCGTCGGACAGGATGAAGCTCTGGATGATGTTCTTGCGATCGCCCAGAAACATGTGCTCGGTGCGGCACAGGCCGATGGCCTCGGCGCCAAACTCGAGCGCGAGCTCTGCGTCCTCGGGATTGTCGGCGTTGACGCGCACATGGTTGGCGTGGCCACAGGTCTCGTCCAGACGGATCTCGTCGGCCCAGGACAGGATGGTGTCCAGGTCGCCGGTGAGCTCGGCGGAGACCAAATCGACAGCGCCATCGACGACGATGCCCTGGGTGCCGTCGATGGAGATGACATCGCCTTCGTGCAGCACACGATCGCTACCCTCGATGCGCACGACCTTCTCGGCGGCGTCGATGTGGAAGCGCTCAACGCCGCAGACGCAGGGCGTACCCATACCGCGAGCGATAACGGCGGCATGGCTCGTCTTGCCACCGTGGCTGGTCAGGATACCCTCGGCGGCGACCATGCCCTTCAGGTCGTCGGGGTTCGTCTCCCAACGAACCAGAATGACCTTGTGGCCCTCGTTGGCGCGCGCGACGGCATCGTCGCTCGAGAACACGACCTCGCCCACGGCGGCACCAGGGCTGGCGTTAAGTCCGCAGGCCAGCGCCTCGTACTTCTTGGAGGCATCAAACTGCGGGTGCAGGAGTTGGTCGAGCTGCGCGGGATCGATGCGGCTCACGGCCTCTTCACGGGTGATCAGGCCTTCCTCGACCATCTCGATGGCGATGCGCAGGGCGGCGGTGGCAGTGCGCTTGCCCACGCGGGTCTGGAGCATCCAGAGCTTGCCCTGCTCGATAGTGAACTCGATATCGCACATATCGCGGTAATGATCCTCGAGCGTCAGGAACACGCGCTCGAGCTCCTCACCTGCGGACTCAAGGCCCGGGGTGGTCTTGAGGTCGGCGATGGGCTCGGTGTTGCGGATACCGGCGACGACGTCCTCGCCCTGGGCATTAACCAGAAAGTCACCGTAGAACTCCTTGGTGCCGTCGGCCGGGTTGCGCGTAAAGGCGACGCCGGTCGCCGAGGTCTCACCCTTGTTGCCAAATGCCATGGCCTGGACGTTGACGGCGGTGCCAAGGTCATCGGAAATACCGTGTTGCTTGCGGTAGATGCAGGCGCGCTCGTTCATCCAGCTGCCAAAGACGGCCTGGATGGCAAGGCGCAGCTGGAGCTCCGGATCGTGCGGGAAGACGGGCTTGCCGTCAGCGACCTCGAGCTCGGGGTACAGAGCGGCCTCGACGTTGTCGGAGAAAATGCCCTTGAACGTCTCGACGAGCTCCTGCAGGTCCTCGGCCGAAAGCTCAGAATCGACGCGAACGCCGGCGACCAGGCGAGCCTGGGTCAGGGCATTCTCGAACAAGTCGGCATCGACACCCATGACGACGTTGGAGAACATCTGGATAAAGCGACGATAGCTATCCCAGGCAAAGCGCGGGTTTTGCGTCTGGGCGATAAGGCCCTGAACGGAATCGTCGTTGAGGCCCAGGTTGAGGACCGTGTCCATCATGCCGGGCATGGAGAACGGAGCGCCCGAGCGCACCGAGACGAGCAGCGGGTCACGGGCATCGCCGAGCTTCTTGCCGCAGCGAGCCTCGAGGTCGGCCTCGGCGGCAACGATCTCGTCGAGCGCGCCTTCGGGCCAGACGTTGCCGGCACCGGAGTACTCGACGCAGGTCTGGCAGGTTATGGTAAAGCCACCGGGAACCGGCAGGCCGATACGGCTCATCTCGGCAAGGTTAGCGCCTTTGCCGCCAAGCACGAAGTTCATGGACTTGTCGCCCTCAGTGACACAGGTGCCCTGGGCATCGGTTCCAAAACGGTAAACCCTCTTGCAATCGTTCACGATACTTCCCCTTCCATGCGCTCTCGCGCACGACCGTGGTGACGAATTGGCCCGCCGGATGCGGGCCGTGAGGGAACTATACGGCGGGTTTCATGCTGGCATGAGAAGAGGATGCGCGGTTTGGTAAACGTGCTAAAACGAGCGGTAAACGGTAGATAAAGGTGGTTACCTTATGAAGATACCACCACAAGAAACACGCAGGTCAAATGCGTGTAATTTGCTAAATCGCTTTACCGTTATCAGGTATTTTTTAGCTACCCAAATAAGCTAGTTTTGTTGGGCGCGGCGGGCGGCACGGCGGGCTCTCGCCTCTTGAATCTCTTCGAGGTGAGCGATGATCTCGGAGGCACTCTCCTCGATCGCCTTGCCGTCGGTACGCACCACAAAGCAGCCTAGGCGCTTCATGAGGGCACGAGCTTCCTCGAGCTCGCTGCGCACGCTCTCGGGCTCGGCATAGGAGCCGGCAACGGCACGGGCGTAGTCATCGCCCAAGCGGCTATCGCGAATTTCGGAAATCACATCGACGGTCGAAATCAGGCCGAACAGGCGCATCGGGTCGACCTCGTAAATCGACTTCGGCGGCTCCATGCCATGGGCCAACGGAACATTGGCAACCTTGTAACCTTGATAGGCCAAATACATCGACAGCGGCGTCTTGGACGTGCGCGATACGCCCAGCAGCACGATATCGGCACCCGACAGATCGTCGCAACCGCGCCCATCATCGTGCTCAACGAAATACTCCATGGCCTCGATACGATGGAAATAGCGGTCATCGGTCCTGTGAATCACGCCCGCGACGCCCTTGGGCGACACACCGATAAGCGACGACAGCACGGCAAGCGTCGGGCCGATCAGGTCGACCGAGCGAATATGCAGCATACCCAGGTAATCGAGCACACGGGCGCGAAGCGCCGGATCGACAATGGTATGGAACACGGCGATATCGCGATGGTCCGCATCGACACGCGGACCCACAAACGACTTGACCTGCTCCACAGAGTTCACCTTGGGCAGGCGCAAGAGACGAAAAGCCCCTTCATCAAATTGCCCGGACGCCGCAAGCACCACCTCACAAGCGGTATCGCCGAGCGAGTCGGAGATAACGATAACGGTGGGACGAACGGCGACCGGGCAATCCATGCGGGGCTCCTTTTGCGCTTACGCGCAGGCTGGCTTACTTTTTGCGGGCAAGCTCACCGATGTTGGCGATGCCAGAGAAAACGGCCTCGAAGCGGTTGAGCAGCTTAAGGCGATTATCGCGAAGCTGCTCGTCCTTGTCCATGACCATAACCTCATCGAAGAAGCGGTCGATGGGGGCACGCAGGGCGGCGAGGGCGGCAAATGCGGCCGGGTAATCCTCGGCAGCGAGAGCAGCATCGACGGCGGTCTGAGCGGCCTCGGAGGCGTCGGCAAGCGCAAGCTCAACCTCGCCCATCAGGGCGCGGTCGTACTCCGCACCCAGCTCGGGCTTGGAGATGTGCGCAGCGCGGGCATAGGCGGTCGCCAGGTTATCGAACGTCTCAGCGTCGTTCTTGCGGGCCTCGTCGAGGGCGGCGCAGCGGGCGAAGAAGACGGACGGGGCGATGATGTGCACCGCGGAGACGGCGGCAACGGTATCGGTCGGGATCTTTTCGTCGCGGGCCATGCTCACAAGGCGGCCATGGAAGAAGTCGCGAACCTGTTGGGCGACCTCGGCGGCATCGAACTCAATGCCCTGCTCACTGTAGAGCTCGAGGGCGAAGTCGATGAGCGACGTGGGGTCGATCGGCAGGCGGTCGCGCAGGATGTTGATGATGCCGATAGCGGCACGACGCAGCGCGTAGGGGTCCGAAGAGCCGGTCGGGGGCTCGCCGATGGAAAAGATACCGGCGATGGTATCGAGCTTGTCGGCGCAGGCCACGATGCAGCCAGCGGTGCCCTCGGGCAGCTCGTCACCGGCAAAGCGAGGACGATAGTGATCGCGAATAGCATGGGCGACCTCGTCGTTCTCCCCCATCGCGCAGGCGTAGTAACCGCCCATCACGCCCTGCTGGCTCGTGAACTCGATGACGGCGTTGGACACAAGGTCTGCCTTGCACAGATGTGCGGCGCGAGCAGCGTCGGCGGCAAGATGGGCGCCCAGATGAGCCTCGCGGGCAATAGCGAGCGCAAGCTGCTCAATACGCTCGGACTTGGCGAGCACGCTACCGAGCTTCTCCTGGAAGGCAACCTTGGCCAAACGCTCACGGAACTCGTCGAGGGAGATCTTCAGATCCTCCTCGTAGAAGAACTTGGCGTCGTCCAAACGGGCGCGCACGACGCGCTCGTTGCCGTCGATCACGCGCTCGGCGTTCTCGAGCTTGCTGTTGGAGACGACCACGAACTCACGCGTGAGCTTGCCCTCGCCGTCATAGATCGGGAAGTAGCGCTGGTTGGTGAGCATGGACTCGCAGATGATCTCGTGCGGGACCTTGAGGAACTCCTCATCGAAGGTACCGACGAGCACCGTCGGCCACTCGCAGAGGTTGATAACCTCCTCGAAGACCTTCTTGGGCGTATCGACATGGCAGCCGGGACGGGCAGCCTCGACCTCAGCGATACCGGCGAGGATGACCTCACGACGACGCTCGGCAGAAAGCACGCCGGCGTCCTCGAGCACCTGCTCGTAGACGGCGGGGCTGGCAACCACATGGTCACCAGGGCCAAGTACGCGATGACCGCGCGTGGTGTTGCCGCTCGTCACATCGGCAAACGACACGGGCACAACATCCTCGCCCAAAAGGCAGCAGATCCAGCGGACAGGACGCACGAACGTCGCGTGCTCGTGGCCCCAGCGCTGGGAGCGGTAGTTGGGCCACTGCAGGCCGGCGATGGTCTTCTCGCACAGAGCGGTCAGAATCGGCGTAGCCGGTGCGGAGGGAATGTTCTTCTCGGCGAACACATACTCGCGACCGTCAGTGTCCTCGCGACGGACCAGGTCCTCGGCAGCCACACCGCACTTGCGGGCAAAGCCCTGGGCGGCCTTAGTGGCGTTGCCGTCGGCATCAAAGGCAATGTTTGCCGCGGGACCGCGCTTGACCTCATGGACCTCATCGGTAGCAGTGGCGACATTGGCCACGAGCGCAGCCAGGCGACGCGGGCTCGAGATCACACGGACCTCGCCGTGGGCCAGACCGGCCTCATCGAGACCCTTGGCGATCATGGTGCCAAGCTGCTTAACGGCATTGTTCAGCGGCGCGGAGGGCATTTCCTCCGTACCGATCTCAAACAGGAAATCCTTAGCGTCTGCCATGGCTTACGCCACCTCGCCTTCCTGGTCGGCATTCTCGTTGACTCCGGCGACCTCGGCCATGTAGGCCTCGCAGCACGCCTTGGCGACGGCGCGGACGCGCAGGATGTAGTTGGCACGCTCGACCGCGGACAGGGCGCCGCGGGCATCGAGCAGGTTAAAAGCGTGGCTGCACTTCATGACGCAGTCGTACGCCGGCAGCGGCAGCTTGCGCTCCAGGCAGGAATGGCACTCGGCCTCGTAGTCGTCAAACTTCTGACGCATCATCTCGACGTTGGCGACCTCAAAGTTATAGGCACTGAACTCGCGCTCGTTCTCGAGGAACACGTCGCCATAGGTCATGGGCGTTCCGTCGGGCAGATAGCTCCACACCAGGTCGTAGACGGAGTTGACGCCCTGGGCGTACATGGCGATACGCTCCAGGCCATAGGTGATCTCGACGGGCACGGGGTCGACCTCGATGCCGCCCACCTGCTGGAAGTACGTAAACTGCGTGACCTCCATGCCGTTGAGCCAGACCTCCCAGCCAAGGCCCCAGGCGCCGAGCGTCGGGCTCTCCCAGTCGTCCTCGACAAAGCGGACGTCATGGTCGTTGGGGTCCAGGCCAATAGCGGCAAGAGACCCCAGGTAAAGCTCCTGGGCGTTGACCGGCGAGGGCTTGATGAGCACCTGGAACTGATAGTAGTGCTGCATGCGATTGGGGTTCTCGCCGTAGCGGCCGTCGGCGGGACGGCGGCAAGGCTGCGCATAGCAGGTGCGCCACTCGGCGGGACCGAGCGAGCGCAGCGTGGTCGCGGTATGGAAGGTACCGGCACCGACCTCGGAGTCATAGGGCTGCATAATGACGCAGCCCTGCTCGCCCCAGTACTGCTGGAGGCGCAGGATGATGTCTTGGAAGGAAAGCGATGAAGCGTTCATGCCTCTAATATCCCCTCGTCGAAACGATTACACGGTTAGGTACTGTACTATAGCGGTTTTTAGTCGATAGCGCCGATGCGGTTGAGCGGCCAGTAGCGAACGAGTGCCACAGCAATCAAATCAGAGCGATCGACGGGACCAAAGTAGCGTGAGTCGGCAGAGTTCTCGCGGTTGTCGCCCATCACCCACACGCACCCGTCGGGAACGGTGTAGGGATAGCTTACCTGAGTGCCGGGTGCTTGGACCGAAAGTGGCCAGCTCATGCCCGTCGTATAGTCCTCGTCGAGCGCTTGGCCGTCAACGACCACCTTGCCATCCTGCAGGTCGACCGTCTGGCCGGCCGTGGCAATAACACGCTTGACAAGAACATCATGCTCGGAGGTGCCATCGGGGTTGTGAAACACCACGATATCGCCCTGCTTGACGGGCTGACCGAGCTCGAGGCTCACCTTTTGTGCCAGGATCTGGTCGCCAATCTCGATCGTGGACTCCATGGAGCCGGTGGGCACTACAAAGGGTTCGATCACAAAGGTGCGAATCAGGAAGGTGGCGGCGAGCGCGATGACGACGACCGCGATCCACTCAAAAGCGCCCCTCAACGCGGAATGCTGCGATGGAACCATTCTCACTCCTCGCTCTGCGAATACGAAGCGTCCAAAATCTCCTGCGCGTAAGCGCGCTCCTCGGGCGTGAGCCGCGCCGTCTCGATCAGATCGGGACGCCAGCGGCAGGTGCGCTCGATGGCGTTCTTGCGACGCCAGGCATCGACCTTGGCGTGATCGCCACTCACGAGCACAGGAGGCACGCCCTCGCCATTGAACTCGGCGGGGCGGGTGTACTGCGCGTACTCGAGCAGGCCTCCGTCCTCGGCGGTCGAGAACGACTCGTCCACGTTGCTCATCTCGTCGCCCAGGGCGCCGGGGATGAGGCGTACGACGGCATCGGCAACGACCATGGCGGGTAGCTCGCCACCCGTAAGCACATAGTCGCCAATCGACAGACGCTCGTCGGCATACGCATACGCGCGCTCGTCGACGCCCTCGTAACGGCTGCACACAAACAGCAGGCGCTCACTTTTGAGCAGACGCTCGGCCACATGCTGCGTAAAAGGCTCGCCACAGGGGGTAAAGAACACCACAGTGGGCTTGGGACTCTCAGAGCTGATGGCCTCGATCGCCTCGGCAATAGGTTCGACCTTCATGAGCATGCCCTGCCCGCCGCCGTACGGCTCGTCATCGACGGTACGATGGCGGTCGTGCGTCCAGTCGCGCAGGTTATACGCCTTAAAATCAAAAAGGCCGGCCTTGCGGGCGCGGCCCAAAATCGACGTGGACATGACGGGCTCAAACATCTCGGGAAAGACCGAAAGGGTCTCGATCAGCATGTTGTCCTCCCTACTTGTCCATATCGATCAGGCCGTCCATAACGTGGACGGAAATTGTTCCTGTGTCGGGAAGATCGAGCACAACCTGCTCGATCACGGGAATCAGTACCTCGCCGTACCGATCACCCTCGACAACCCAAACATCGTTAGCGGGCGTCGACATAATCTCGACGATCGTGCCGAGCGAACCGAAGCGCTCGTCGACCACCTCGCGACCCATCAGGTCGGTATAGGCAGCGTCGAGCGAATCGAGCTCAAAGTCGTCACGATTTGCCAGCACGTAGCATCCCGTGATGCCCTCGGCGGCCGTCAAGTCGTCAATGCCCTCAAACGAGACCAGATCGCCATCGCCCGTATCGGTGACGGACACGACCGTGCAAAAGCGGTCGCGCTTGAGCGCCGGCGGCGTCAGGGCGACGCGCATACCAGGCTCTAATACAGAAGGAAGCCCCCGCAGCGGCTGCGCGAGGACCTCCCCCTTCCTTCCGTGCGGCTTGACCACACGGGCGATGTTTTTGTACTGGGACCTCAAGGTCCTAGCCCAGAACCTCTACCTCGACAGCAGTGTCGAGGCGAGCGGCCAGTGCACGGGCGAGCGTGCGAATGGCCTTGATGGTACGGCCACGACGGCCGATGACCTTAGCGACGTCATCCTCGGCGACCGAAACCTCAATCGTAGAGGCGTCGTCGCCATCGATGACCTCAAGGCTCACGGAATCCGGGTCGTCGACGATCTGAACAACGAGATATTCGACGAGATCGGCGATGCGATCTGAGAGCATTGCCTCACCCTCGAGCTGTGCAGCGTCAACCTCAGGCACGATTTACTCCTCGGCGCCCTCAGCGGCCTCAGCGGCAGCCTTAGCGGCCTCGGCCTCTTTGGCGAGCTGCTTCTTGGACTTCTTGACGACGGTCTCGGTCTTCTCGCCCTCGTTGGCGGCCTTGACCAGAGCGGCGACGGCGTCGGTGAGCTGAGCGCCCTTGGACTGCCAGTCGGCGATCTTCTCGAGGTCGAGGTTGATGGTCTTGGGGGCGGTCATCGGGTTGTAGCGGCCAACCTCCTCGATGATACGACCGTCACGCGGGGCGCGGGAATCGGCGACGACGACACGGTAGTACGGACGCTTCTTAGCGCCGTGACGAGCAAGGCGAATCTTGACTGCCAAAGGAAACTCCTCCAACCAAGCAGCTTTAGGCTGCAACTACAAACAAACAGTTGAACATAATACGCCATCGACGCGGGCAGGTGAAGTCCGTGAGACCAACTTCTTCGGTGTAGTCGAGGGCAAATCCATATCTTAGACAAGAATTCGGGATTTGCAAGCACATACACGCACCCCACATGAGCTGCGCGGTATACTCATGACATGGAAAGACGCGAACATACATACGGTTATGAGGATGCCATGGGCGTCACGCCGCCTCCCTGGACGGGTCCGGCGGTGGGTCTGATGGACCTTGATGCGTTTTTTGCGAGCGTGGAGATGCTCGATCATCCCGAATGGCGCGGAAAGCCGCTCATCGTGGGCGGAGACGCCGATTCGCGTGGCGTCGTGTCCACGTGTTCGTATGAGGCACGTCGCTTTGGCGTGCACTCTGCCATGGCCTCGGCCGAGGCGCGGCGCTTGTGCCCGCAAGCCATTTGGACGCACGGGCACTTTGATCGCTACCGCGAGGTGAGCGCGCACGTTATGGCGATTCTCGCCGACGAGACCCCGCGCGTTGAGCGCGTATCCATCGACGAAGCCTTCATCGATATCACACCGGGTCGCTTTGCGCCCGAAGACCCGCTGCTGGTTGCGCGGCGTATAAGCGATCGCGTGGCAGAGCTGGGAGTGACGTGCTCCATTGGCGTGGGCTGCAACAAGACGGTCGCAAAGATCGCAAGCGAGCGGGATAAGCCGTTTGGGCTGACCATCGTGCGCCCCGGAACCGAGCAGCGCTTTTTGGCCGCGCTGCCGGTATCTGCCATGAGCGGCATCGGGCGCTCGGCCGAGGAGCGACTGCGCCGTATGCGCATCTACACCCTCGGCGAGCTATCACGTGCACCGAAATCCACCTTGGCCTCTATTTTTGGCGTCAACGGCGAACGCATGCGCCAGCGTGCGCAAGGACTCGAATTCTCCGAAGTCACGAGTCTCGATGAAGAGCGCGAGGTCAAATCGGTCAGCAATGAACGCACCTTTGCTAAAGATTTGACTGAGCGTGGGGATATTGAGGCGGCGATTGCGCTGCTGGGCGAGTCAGTGGGACGCCGCCTGCGCCGTCAGGGACTAACGGGCGCCACGGTGACGCTCAAGCTCAAGTATTCGTATGGAAACGGTCGCTCGGTACAGCGCCGGCTGCCTCATCCGACCGACGATGAGAACATCTTCGTAGCAGTTGCGCTCGAACTGCTCGACAACATCTGGCAGGAAGGAACGCATGTTCGCTTAGCGGGCATCGGCATGAGCGACTTCGACCACCAAGGCGGCATCCAGACCGACCTGTTCTGCGAGATCGATGACCGCGGAGCCCAATCCAGCGACCGACGCGACCTCTCCGTCGCCATCGACGCCGTCCGAGACAAATTCGGCGACACCGCCCTTTCCTTCGGCCGCCAATCCCGCTTCAACGATTAACCGCCTTTGGGCAAAAAGAAAGCCGAGCAGGTGCGGAAAACCGCAACTGCCCGGCGATATGCGTGAGGATAGCTAACCCCGTCTCAAAATGAGCTACTAGAGGAGGTTGAGGGGGAGCTGGGGGGCGTCTCCCCAGAGTTTCTCGAGGCGGTAGAAGTCGCGGGCTTCGGGAGTGAAGACGTGGACGACAACCGAACCGTAGTCCATGAGCATCCAAGTCTTCTGCTCGCGGCCCTCGATGGAGAACGGATGCTCGCCGCAAGCCTCGGCGACCTTCTCCTCAATCTCGTCGACGATCGAATCAACCTGGCGGTTGTTGGTGCCGGTAGCAAGGACAAAGTAGTCGCACACATCGGAAAGCTCAGTCAGGTCGAGCACCTGAACGTCCTCGCCCTTCTTGTCGTAGGCGGCCTGCGCGGCGGCGCGGGCGACATCCTCGGCGGCGACACCGCTCGCGGACAGCGAGGCGGCGGTGCGGTCGGACGTGGCGGCGAAGCTCTTGTGCTCCACACCTTCAAGAATCTGCTCGTCTGTCATGGTCTTGTCGGCCATGGAATACCTCTTTCTAGACGCACCCGAGCTAGCGTAGCTGGGCGTAATGGTTGTAAATCGTAATAGCCGTGGGATAAAGATAACGCCCGGACTGGATCACATAGACCAAACCCTGCGCAAAACAGGAGAAGAACAACTCATCGAGCGTCGACTCCCCCACCATCTTGCGCAGCGCATGCGCATAGTCGCCGTGGCGGTTGGGCTCGATGGCATCGGCCACAAAGACCACCATATCGAGCGGCGTCATGTCGCAAGCTCCCACGGTGTGACGGTCGACAGCCTGAAAGACCGCCGGCGACAGCCCGGGAAAAAGCTGCGGAAGCTCATAGGCGGCAACTGGGCCATGCAGCAGCGGTGCCGCGGCCGAAGGAGAGCCGGCAACCTTGATGCCATAGTGAAGCGCGCGGGCCACGAGCTCGTCATCGGAAAGCACCTTGTCCCAGTCGTGGATCAAGCCGGCGGCAGCGGCATCAAAGCGGTCAACGCCGTAGACCTCGGCCAGATGAAGTGCGGTCTCGGCAACACCCAGCGAATGCGCATAGCGCTTGCGCTTATCCTTCATGCGAACATCGAGCAGCTCTTGAATGCGCTTGAGCAGTGCGCGCTCATCGCCCTCAAACTGATCCTCTACCGACAACGTAGACCCCCATCACTCAAAATCTTCTTGGCCCAAATCGGCATATAGCCTGCGTTTGCGAATGTAGCCGAGCACGGACTCGCTCGTAAGATAGCGCACGCTCATGCCGCGGGCAACTCGCTTACGAATGTTCGTCGAGCTGATCGCCAGCGCCGGAATCTGAATATAGCGCACGTCGAACGGCAGCCCCGACTCTTTGATTCGGGCACGCGCCGTATCGATATCAAAGCCCGGTCGTGTCGCCGCAATAAAGGTAGCAAGCTCAGCGATTCGTTCGGCATCATGCCAGGTCACGATATCGATAATCGCATCGGCGCCCGTAATAAAGTAGAGCTTTACCTGCGGCGGGTAAAAGTCGCGAAGGGCATGAAGCGTATCAGCCGTATAGGTTACGCCCGGGCGGTCGATCTCGAACCGGCTCGCCAAAAAGGCCGGGTTCGCGGCGGTGGCGAGGACCGTCATGGCATAACGGTCCTCGGCAGGCGTCACCGGCTTGTCAAGCTTAAAGGCAGGCGTGCCCGCCGGCATAAAGAGTACGGCATCCAAGTCGAGGGACTCACGCGCCTGCTCAGCGGTCACCAGGTGCCCGTAATGGATGGGATCAAAGGTGCCACCCATAATGCCGAGCCTAAACTCCTGCCCGTCCTCTAGAGGAAGCTCGGGCAGACCGATTCCACCGCGCAGCGACATGGCTTACTCGCCCTCCGAGGTCTCGGCATCGTCCTCGGCATCCGCCGCATCGACAACCTCGACGCCCTCATCCGCAGCATCGGCCACGTCAATGGCCTCGACGGCAACGTCCTCGCCAGCATCCTCGAGCTCTTCGTACTCCGAGAAGTCCTCGGCGCCCTCAAAGTCAAAAGCGCGCTGGCAAATGCGGACCTCGTCGCCCGCACGGCAACCGGCCTTCTCGAGCGCGTCGTCAACACCCATACGCGCAAACTTATGCTGCAGGTAAATGACGGCTTCCTCGTTTTCCCAGTCGGTCTGGATGACCATGCGCTCGATGGCACGACCGACCACGCGGAAGGCACCGGGCTCTTCCTGGACAATGCGGAAACGCTTCTCGCGCTGCAGGCGGCGACGCTCCCACTCCTCGTCGCGCAGATCGACCGGCTCATCAGAGACCGCCAGCTCGGCGCGAAGCTTAGCCACCTGCTCGCCCACGGCAAGCATCAGCGTGTTGAGGCCGGCGCCCGTAACAGCAGACACGGCAAAGAACATATGGCCATCGTCGAGCGCCGCACGCTTAAGGTCGGCAATCTTGTCGGCCGTGCCCGGCGCATCACACTTGTTGGCAACGACGATCTGCGGACGCTCCGAAAGCTCGGCGCCATACTGCTCGAGCTCGCGGTTGATGATGCGATAGTCCTCGACCGGATCGCGATCCTCAAAACCACCCGTCATATCGACGACGTGCATGATGAGTGCCGTACGCTCAATGTGGCGCAGGAACTGGTGACCCAGGCCCTTGCCCTCGCTCGCGCCCTCGATGAGACCGGGGACGTCGGCAACGACGTAAGAATATTCGCCGGCAAGCACCATGCCGAGGTTCGGCACGAGCGTGGTAAACGGGTAGTCAGCAATCTTGGGGCGGGCGGCACTCATGCGCGCAATGAGCGATGACTTACCCACCGAGGGAAAGCCCACAAGCGCGGCATCGGCCATAAGCTTCATCTCGAGCTCGATCCAGTGTTCCTCGGCAGGCTCGCCGAGCTGGGCAAAGGCCGGAGCGCGACGCACCGACGTCACAAAGTGTGTGTTGCCCAGACCGCCGGCACCGCCGGGCGCCACGACGACGCGCTCGCCGTCGTGCACCAGGTCGGCAATCTCGAACATCGGGGTCTGCGTCTCGGGATCGAGCTCGCGCACCACGGTACCCATAGGGACCTTGAGAATCAGGTCCTCGCCGCTCTTACCGTTACGACGGGCACCCTGCCCGTGCGTGCCGCGCTCGGCGCGGAAGTGATGCTTAAAGCGGTAATCGATCAGCGAAGACAGCTGAGCATCGGCCTGGATGACGACATTGCCGCCACGACCGCCGTCGCCGCCATCGGGGCCGCCCTTGGGGACAAATGCCTCGCGCCTAAACGACATGCATCCGGCTCCGCCGTCGCCGCCGCACACGTTAATGCGGCTGATATCGGTGAACTGTGACAACAGAATCGCCTCCTACAAAAAAGAGGGAGACCCTTGAATCCTAAAACTCAAGTGCCTCCCACATATGTGCTCTATGAAGGGTGAATTACGCGTTCGCGAGCGGGCGTACGCTGACCCTGTGCTTGATACCCTTGTGGAACTCAACGGTACCGTCGACCAGCGCGAACAGCGTGTCGTCCTTACCACGGCCAACGTTCTCACCCGGGTGGATGTGCGTGCCGTGCTGACGGACGAGAATCGTGCCCGTGGTTACCGTCTGGCCGGCATAGCGCTTCGTGCCAAGGCGCTGACCGCGGGAGTCACGGCCATTACGGGAGGAACCGAGTCCTTTTTTGTGTGCCATTGTGTATACCTACTCTTTCGTTACGAGTGTAATCTACTCGGCGACGGGAGCCTCGGCAACAGCCTCGGCCTCTGCCTTGACAGCCTTCTTGGCGCGGGACGTAGCCTGGACCTTCACGATCTTCAGCTTGGTGAGCTGCTGACGGTGACCCTTCAGACGACGATAGCGCTTACGCTTGTGGAACTTGAAGACCAGCTGCTTCTCGCCCTTGAACTGCTCAACGATCTGAGCGGTAACCTTGGCCTTGGCCAGCTTGTCGGGATCGGTGACGATCTTCTTACCATCGTTGAGGAAGATAACCGGCAGGGTGACCTTGTCGCCCTCATTGCCCTCGATCTTCTCGACGGTGATGACATCGTCGGTGGCGACCTTGTACTGCTTGCCGCCCGTGTTAACGATTGCGTACATGTTTACTTGCCCTTCATGCATCAGTTAGTGCAACAGCCGAATATAGTAGCAGGCGAAAATACCCCCGTCAACGAGTATGTGGAGCAAATCCACAAGTTCGCACAGGTATGGGGCTGACGAGTCGGCCCTCGTCGTCCTCGCATGCTTGATTCTGACGCTCGACATCGTAGGAGCAGATGGTCACGAGGTCTTGCATACCGGTGGAAACAATAGGTGCATCCACGCCCGGGGTCAAGCCCTGCAACAAAACATCAGCAGCAGAAAGCAAAATTTCCGGACGCATAGAGCCCTCGTTGTCGGCATGGGTGTCGAGCATGAGAACCAAATGGTCCGGGCGCTCCCCCGCCGTGAGCTCATAGCCAACGAGCGTGTGATCCAAATCCAAGCGCTTGCTCTTTTTGCCGCGCGCGTAGTCGATGCCATGATCCGCGCGCAGCGTGTCGATCGCACGACGCACCTCGTCGGCGCTTACGGGCGCCTCGGGATCCAGGTGTAAGTCGATGCGATACGACAGGCGCGTGAGCTGCGCCGTCAACGCCGGCGTGCGCACGTCGATGTACGCCGCCTCGATGGGCGCCAGATCGGCCGGAGACGCCGCAGCCAGGCGCCCAAACGCCTCGTCGAGCGCCACGAACTCGGTCATAAACAGGTCATACCACTCGCAGGTCGACGACGTACCCACCGGTAGCGCCGAAGAGAAGCCCACGCGCATGTGCGGAGAGAAGCCCTGCGTGACGGCATAGGGAAGTCCCGCACGGCGCACGATGCGCTCAATGGTATGGATCACTTCGAGATGGCCCAGGTACTTAAGGCGATCGCGCTTGCCATAGCGAACACGAAGCCTAAAGAGCGAGGGGTTGTCGGTCAGGCGCTCACTCATGCGCGATCACCCATCAATACATTCTTGGCGTGGAGCGTGGGGCAGATCCCGCAGCCGGTGCACGACGTGCGGGTGCAGTCGGGAGTCGTGACGCCCTCGAGCGAGCGACGGTACTCGCGCTCGAGAAAGCCGCGTGTGCAGCCGGGGCTCACGTGCTCCCACGGCAGGCGCCAGTCCAACTCGTAGGGCAGGTGCACGAGTTCATTGAGGTCGATGCCGTTTTTGGCAGCAGCCTCCTTCCAGTTATCGAGCGAGAAATGCTCTACCCAGGCGTCAAAGCGAGAGCCCGAGCGCCAAGCGTCGATGATGACGGGCGTCATGTCACGACCGGCGCGGGACAGTGCGGCCTCGATGAGCGAGGTCTCGGCATCGTGGTAATGAACGCGGACGGCACGGTTGCGAACGCTCGTGATAAGCAGCTTCTGGCGACGCTTGACGTCGTCGTAGTCGAGCTGCGGGCACCACTGGAACGGCGTGGCAGCCTTGGGGATAAAGACCGAAACCGAGATGGACACCGAGATCGAGCCGCGACGAGCCTTGGGCACCACGGAACGACCGAGCTCCAGCACGTGATCGGCCAGATTGGCGATGGCCACGATGTCCTCGTCGCGCTCGCCGGGAAGGCCCATCATAAAGTAGAGCTTCATGCGGTTCCAGCCGGCCTCGAAGGCCGCCTTGGCCGCACGGTCCAGGTCCTCCTCGGTCACGTTCTTGTTAATGATGTCGCGCATGCGCTGGCTGCCGGCCTCGGGCGCGAACGTCAGGCCGCCCTTCTTTTCGCCGGCGACCGACTCGGCCATATCCACGCCAAACGAATCCAGGCGCTGCGACGGAATAGACACGCGAATACCCGTATCCTCCAGGCGACGGTTGAGCCTGCCGAGCACGTCGCGAATGCAGGAGTGGTCGGTCGTGGAGAGCGAGGTCAGCGACACCTCGTCATAGCCGGTCTTTTCCAGACCCTGAATCACCGACGAGACGATCTGGTCGGCCGAGCGCTCGCGCACCGGGCGATACGTCATGCCGGCCTGGCAAAAACGACAGCCGCGGGCGCAGCCGCGCAGGATCTCGATAGACAGGCGGTCGTGGACCAGCTGCGCATAGGGCACGCACGACTGCGACAGCGGATTCGTGGCGCCGAAATCCTCGACGACGCGCTTGTAGACCACGGTCGGCGCATCCTTGCCCTCACGCGGCACGGTGTAGCCATGCGGCGAGCAGGGCTCGTCGTGACGAACCTCATAGAGCGACGGCACGTAGTTGCCGGCAATGGATGCAAGCTGCTCGACAATCTGCGCGCGCGGGACCCCTTCGTCACGCAGGCGGCGATGCAGCTGGCAGGTCTCGAGCAGCGATTCCTCGCCCTCACCGATGAGGATGGCATCGAAGAAGGCCGCGTACGGCTCGGGGTTGTACACCGAGGGGCCGCCGGCGATGATGATAGGGTCGTCTTCGCCTCGGTCGGCCGCCAACAGTGGAATGCCAGCGAGGTCGAGTGCCTCGAGGAAGTTCGTCACCGCCATCTCGTGCGGCACATGCAGACCGACGATATCAAACGAAGCGACCGGCGCTGCACCCTCAAGCGAGAGCAGCGGAATGCCCGCCTCGCGCATAGCGTCACCCATATCGGGCCACGGCACATAGCCACGCTCGCAGGAGATGCCCTCGGCCTGGTTAAGGATGTTGTAGAGGATGGCGATACCCTGGTTGGGCAGACCGACCTCGTACACATCCGGATAGATCAGGCAGCAACGGTAGTCGGCATCGGCCTTGGAAAGCGTGCCCCACTCGTGATCGATATAGCGACTCGGCTTCTCGACCTTGGCGAGCAACGGCTCAATTAAATGAAAACAGTCTTGGTATGCAACGCGCAACGGAAAACCCCTAAGCAGCGAGATCTGATGCGTCCTGATAGGACGCCATAGGACGGGTAGCGCCCGCGACCGTGGTCACCAGATCGCGAACGCGGGAGAACGTGGCAGTGACCACCTCGTTGGCACGGCTGTAGTCGACATCGCGCTCGTAGAGCGAAACGAGCGCACGGCCCATGCCATAGGTGCCCGCGGCAGCAGTGAGCGCCTTGACGGCAAACCCAATATGCGGCGTCTGCTTGACAAGTGCGCGGGTGACCGCTCGGATCACAAGACCGCCGGCAAGCACGCCCGCGACCTCGTAGCCGCGCTCGGGCTTAATGCCGCGTCCAAAGACGGCAGCGAGCTCAAAGAGCATGCCCACCTGCGCCAGCGCCATAACGGGATAATCGGCGCCCGGCAAAAACACCAGCGCACCGGTCGCCATATTGGTGAGCGCGCACGAGGTGATGATACGATTGGCCGCAGCGATGCGCATGAAGGCAAAGTTCGCCGCAAAAGCCGTTTCCTTGTCGGTGCGACCGAGAATCCAGCGGGCAAGCGTCTCGAGCAGATACGTCTTATCGGTTGCCGCTACCACGCCGAGCATGGGCGTAGACTCCTCGATAAACGGCACCTCCACAGCAGACTCGGCAAGCACGCACACGGGCGCACCGGCGATCACGAGCTCCTGCACGGCACTCTCCAAGCGGTCGGAACCACACGAGAGCACCAGTACCACATCGGTATCGGTCTTTGGAGCAATTCGCTCCTCCCCCAGACGCTCGACGCGCACAATGCCCGAGGTCGTCTGCGGCACAAAGGCGTCACGCACCGTCTCGGCCAGAAAGCGCGAGGCGGACGAATCCAGATAGACCGAGACGCGCACCGGCGTATCGGAATCCTTCTTAACGGACGCGCCCATCTTAAAAGCGCGGGTCAGCTTATCTACGGGAATTTTCATAGCAAACCCCTCCAGCGGTTACGCGGCGCCCGAACGATGCCGCCATATGGATTGTACGATACCCACCGTCAGCAGCTGGATCATCATCGAAGACGAACCAAAGCTAATAAACGGTAGCGGAATACCGGTAATCGGCATCATGCCGATGCACATGCCGATGTTCTCGAAGGTCTGGAATGCCCACATGCCGACGATACCTACGCACGACAGACGCAGGAACAGCGACTCACACTTAAAGGCGACGCGAATCGTCGAAAAGATAAGCAGCACGTAGAGGCACAGGAGCAAAAAGGAACCGCAAAAGCCAAAGGTCTCGGACAGGAAGGCGAAGACGAAGTCGGTGTGGAACTCAGGCAGAAAGCCGCCGGCCGACTGCGTCGCATGGCCCAAACCCTTACCAAAGAAGCCGCCCGAGCCAACGGCGATAAGCGACTGCTGCAGGTTGTAGGCATCGTCCGAATCGGCATTATCGGGGTCGATAAAGACCGTCAGACGGTTCATCTGATACTGCTTGATGAGCACATCGTGGCCGAGCAACGAATCAAAGACCGAATCGAGCGCCAGGACGAGGGCCACCAGGCCCACGAGCAGGGCCAAGGTCGACAGCACCCATTCGCGGCGTGCACCGCTCATACAAATGACGATGGCGCCCGAAACCAGCACGACCAGGCCCGAGCCCAAGTCGCCCATGGCAACGACGGCCAAAAACGGAATGGACAGCATGCCGCAGAGCTTGACGTAGTCACGAACGGTATCGATGCGACCGTTATACTGCGAGCCAAGCGTAGCAATAAAGAAGATGGTGATGAGCTTGGCAAGCTCAACCGGCTGGAATGTCAAGCCGATACCGGGAATCTTGATCCAGCCCGTCATGCCCAGACCGCCTGTATAGGACAGACCCGGAATCTTGGGCGAGAGGATCACGATCAGGTCGATGACGAGCAACGCCGTCGAGAAATTGGAAATACCGCGCAGGTCGGTACGCCAGACCAGCACCGCCAGCACCGTACCGATTCCAATTCCCAGCAGATGGCGTGAGAACGAAGCGTCGGCCTTAAACTGCGAAGCCGACCAGATAATGATGGCACCGTAGGCGACGAGGGCCACAGTAGCCACGAGCACACCGATATGCACCTTTTGGCGAAACGTGCCGCGCGAGGCCGAAAGTTGCTTGTTGACACGGTCCAGGCTGCTGCGAGAGCCGGTCTTGGTTGAACGGAACAGATCCGCCGGAGAAAAATCCATCGCAACCTCCTATCGAACCGAAGAATCGCCCGAGGCCGAAGAGGTATCGGGCTCGTCATAAATCACGCCGAGCACGTCGCGCACGACATGCATCGCGGTATCTGAGCCACCGCCGCCCTGTTCCAGGACGGTAGCGATGACATACTTGGGGTCATCGGCCGGTGCATAGGCGCAGAACCACGCGTATTCATCCTCGCCACTTTTCTCGCCCGTGCCCGACTTGCCGTATACCTGCGGCGTCAGGGTGCCAAAGTGCGCCGCCAGGGACGTCGATGCCGTGTAAATCACGTCGTGCATGCCGTTGCGAACAAGAGCCAAATCCGAATCGCTGTTGATCTTGGCCTCCAGGCGCTTCTTCTTGCCCTTGCCATTGTACTTATAGGCATCGCCGTCGCCATCGCGCGACACGGCAGACAAAAATACGTGAGGCACGTACTGTTTGCCGCCGTTGGCAAGACCCATATAGGCGCACGCCATCTGCAGGGGCGTCACCAGGATGTCGCCCTGGCCGATAGCAATGTTGGTCATATCGCCGGCATTCCACTTGCGGTCCTCGGCAGAAGCGTCAGTGAAGTATGACTCTTTCCACTCGGCATCGGGAATACGACCCGCGCCCTCACTCGGCAGATCGATACCGCAGGTCTTGCCTAGGCCCCAGCGACGAAAGACCTCCTGCAGGCCCTCGGGATGTTGCTCGTCATAAAAGAACGCCTTACCCATGTCGTAGAAGACGGGGTCGCACGAGTTGGCGATACCCGACTGCAGCGTCATGGTGCCGTGGCCAGACGTCAGCCAGCAGCGCTTGCCCCAAGCCTTGCCCAGACCCGTCCAATAACCCGTGCAGTTGGTTGTCTGCGTTGAAGTGTAGGTTCCAAACTCAAGACCGGCCAGTGCCGAGAGCGGCTTGATGGTCGAGGCCGACATGTACTGTCCGCTAATGGCGCGGTTGAGCAGCGGGTGCGAACCCTTGTCATCATTGAGCTCGGTCCACACGTCATTTGAGACGCCGCCGATAAAGACGGACGGATCGAACTTGGGCTGGCTCGCCATGCCCAGGATCTCGCCATTGTTGGGATCGAGACACACCACAGCGCCGTTGCCGGCATTGCTGTAGCCAGTGGTCTTGGCAAGCTCGATAGCGCTCGCCAGCGCCGTCTCACAGGCCTGTTGGATCTTAAGGTCGAGCGTGAGCTTAATGTCGGAGCCGGCCTTCGCGGGCACGGCGCCGGCCTGACCGGTCACATTGCCCGAGGCATCGACCTTGACGGTCTGCTCGCCACGAATACCCTGCAGCAGGTTTTCGTAGTAGCTCTCAACGCCCGCCTGGCCCACGATATCGCCCGACTGGTACGTAATCTTGCCAGCAGAAGCATCATCATCGCCAGAGGTTTTCTTATTCTGGGCCTCGAGCTGCTCGGAGGTAATGGTGCCGGTATAGCCCAAGATATGGCATGCCGTCTCGCCATATGGATACTGGCGCTCGGTACGCTCGGCAATCTTGACGCCCGGGAACTCGCCGGCATGCTCCTGAATATAGGCAACCGTGGAGCGACGGACGTCCGTCGCGATGGTATGCAGGCTCTGAGCGCCCTCTGTATTGTCCTGAATATTGCGAAGGACCGCCACGTAAGGCATTCCAAGCACGTTGGCAAGATGGCGAACCAGGACCTCATCCTCGGCAAGGTCGCGGTAGGCCACGACAGCAAGTGAGGGACGGTTCTGGACAAGCGCCACGCCATTGCGGTCGAGGATGCGGCCGCGCACAGCAGGAGTGGTAACGGTGCGAGTCTGATTACTATTGGCCTGCTTCTCGTAATAGTCCGACGAGACCATCTGCATGCCCCACAGCTTGACGGCGAGCGCCGCAAACATCGCGCCCACACCCGTGGTGAGGATGGAAAAGCGGCCCTTAAAGGCGGTCACCGCGGTATTGCCCTCGCCCTCGGTGGCGCGCGGGGTCGTTCCATGCTGCGTATCGTAGGTAAAACGGGAATCGCCGCGACGCATGATGACCAGTGCGACCACGATGGCCACAACTAGCACGATACCGGCGATAATAACCGTCAACTGGGAAGACATCTACGGGCCTCCCCTATTTGAGCTTGCGGGTCTTGGGCTTAAAGCGCATACCCGTCTGGCGTCCGCCACGTGCGGAGAATCCATAGCCGGACTGCGGCACGACGCCGGAC
Organism: uncultured Collinsella sp.; assembly: GCA_900544205.1. GTDB lineage: Bacteria > Actinomycetota > Coriobacteriia > Coriobacteriales > Coriobacteriaceae > Collinsella. Next base: position 46,178 of record UQUG01000005.1, on the reverse strand, counting down.
ATCAAAAACGGAATGGCAACCAGACCCGTCAGGATCGAGGACGGCAGCGCATGGCCGAAGATCGCCACGACAAAGCTCGTCTCCAAACCCATAAACAGCAAGATGATGCTGTAAATCACATTAATGACGAGCGCGAAGGCGCCCACAGTAACGCCGCGCGCACTTGGGGTACCGCCCGTCTGACCGACGGCGCTGTGCACCAGGGCAAAAGAACCCACGGTCAGCAGGAGCGACATAATGCCCACCGGCACAGCAGCGGACAGGTCATAAAACAAGCCGCTGCAAAAACCGCACACGACGGCACGGGTCGGGTCGCCCGAGAACACACTCAGGCACACCAAGATAATCATGAAGTTGACGCGACCACCCGCAATGGAGATCTGCGGTGCCAGGCCTGCCTGCAGCAGCACGCACACGATGGCGGCGATCACAAACGTGCGGGAGCTCATCCCCTGCTCGTGTAGATCCATGGACATGCCCCCTATTCGCTCGAGCCGGAATCGGTCGTCTCGGACGTGTCGGAACTGTCATCCGAGCTCTCGTCCTTCGTCTTGGTTGCAGCATCGCGCGACGTTCCCTGCGGCGTGCTGTTGGCCGTGCTCACGTCCTCATCCGAGGCCGACTGTTCATCGGTCAGCGAGGTAATGACCAGCACTTCCTCGTTGTTCTCGGCCGTGGTCTGAGCGCGCACCACAATGGTGTAGTACACGTCGTTTGCCGATTTCTCAACCGACGAGACGGTGCCGAGCGGTAGACCCTTGGGGAACACACCGCCGATGCCCGAGGTCACGATGATGTCGCCAACCTTAACGTCGGAGTCGACGCTCACGTACTCAAGACGCAGCGTGCCGTCAGCCTGACCCTGCAGCATGCCCTGGGCGCGCGTGTCCTGTACCATGGCGGACACACCCGAGTTCTCGTCGCCAATCAGGCGCACGGTGGACGTCTTGGCCGAGACTTCGATGATCTGGCCGATAACACCGGCAGAACTCGTCACGGGCATGTTGATGGTAAGGCCGTCGGCAGAGCCCTTGTCGATGGTAACGGTCGAGGTCCAGGCATCGCCCGAGGCACCAACGATACGAGCAGCGGTCGATTTGAGGTTATAGGTCGACTGCAGGCCGACCAGCCCCTCCAGACGCTCGGCGGTCTTTTGAGACTCGGAGAGCTCGGCAACCTTAGAGGTCAGTTCCTCGTTTTGCTTCTTAAGCTCGTCGAGCGTGTCCTGCGACGCCGTAAGGTTAGAGAACACGTTGCCGATCGCATTGAAGGGAGCCGCCACAGCCGAACCCACAAAGCGCACTGGCGAGGTAATCGTCGTCACGCCCGAACGCACGGCATGAATCGGTCCCGCCTCGCCCTCGCGGATGTAAAACGTGAGCAGCAACACCGAAATCAGGCTGAAAACAATCAACGGGCGCATACCCGTTGATTGTCGCTTGGTATTCAGATTTGTGGAGAAACCCGAAGATCGTGCCAAATGGAATCCACCTTTTGGAAATTAAGCATTGGTCTGGACGAAGCCGCCATCAAACGCATTGGCCTCGAGCACGCGGGCGCAGCCGTTAACGACGTTATCGAGCGCCGTAGGACTGACGTTGACCGAAACACCGGTCTCATCGCGCAGGCGCACGTCGAGACCGCGCAGCAGCGCGCCGCCACCAGTCAGCAAAATGCCGTAGTACATAAGGTCCGAGGCAAGATCGGGCGGCGTAGCGTCGAGTGCGTCCTTGACGGCCTTGGCCATCTCGTCGAGTGGCTTGTTGAGTGCGCGACGAATCTCCTCGCTCTCGATGCGCACGGTCTTGGGCAGACCAGTGATCACGTCGCGGCCGTTGACCTCGACATCGAGCTCGTCCTTGAGCGGCACGGCGGAGCCGACCTTGATCTTGATGTCCTCTGCCGTACGCTCGCCGATGGCCAGGTTGTAGGCATCACGAACGTGCGTGAGGATGGCCTGATCGAACTCGTCGCCGGCAATACGGATGGACTGCGAGACGACGATGCCGCCCATAGCGATAACGGCAACCTCGGTGGTACCGCCACCGATGTCGATGACCATGGAGCCGGTGGGCTCCTCGACGGGCAGGTCGGCGCCGATAGCGGCGGCCATGGGCTCCTCGATCAGGTAGGCCTGGCGAGCGCCGGCCTGGATCGTGGCCTCAAATACGGCACGCTTCTCGACCGACGTGACGCCGGAGGGAACGCAGACGACAACGCGCGGACGCGGGGTCCACGGATAGCGCTTCTCGGAAGCCTTGTCGATAAAGTAGCGAAGCATGGCCTCGGTAACATCGAAGTCGGCGATGACGCCGTCCTTCAGGGGACGAACGGCCACGATGTTGCCGGGCGTACGGCCGAGCATGCGCTTTGCCTCGATACCGACCGCCAGGATGCGCTCGTCGTTCTTGTCGATGGCGACAACAGAGGGCTCGCGGATGACGATGCCCTTGCCGCGCACGGAGACAAGCGTATTTGCGGTGCCGAGGTCGATGGCGAGATCGCCCGCATAGCTACCGAAGAACATATCCATCAAAGAAAACAACGCAACTCCTGATGTGTTGGATGATTGCTGGAAAACTACTAATTCATGATACTAGCGCAAGCCCGGCACCTCACTTGCGGTGAAGCGCCGGGCAAAGCTAAATCCCATAAGGTCACTACTGGTTGTCAGCAGCCGAGAAATCCATATCGAGCGAGGAAACGGCCCAGCCGATATGGTTGTCAGAGCGCACGAATTTGACGGTGTACTCCTGCTCGCCGCCCTTGGACAGCGATGCCTTAACCTTGGCGGTCGTCTCGGTCATGGACTGATCCATGCCCTCGACGGACACGGTGGCGCCCTGCGGAATCGAAGAGATGATCATCGACTTGGCGTCCTCGGACAGGCTCGAGGCCAGGCAAGACTCGGCCTTTGCGGTGTCACCGTCGCCGGCAGCCTGGAACAGATCGGTGATAACCGACTCCTGCGAGGGGAAGCCAAAGCCGCGCGTGTAGGCAAAGCCCAGACCGCCCGCGGCGATCAAAATGAGCAGAAGCAGCACGATGAAGACTTTGAGACCCGTGTGGCGATGGCGACGACGGACCTTGGCCTGCTTACGATCCTGACGGTCCTGCTGGACCATCTCGGACTCGGACAGCGTAAAGAAGCCGGTGTCCGAGGGATCGGGCATAAACTGACCGGTCGCGCCCGTAGGATCGAGCGGATCGACGGCAGGAGCGTCCATCGCGGGCGCCGGAGCCGTGGCCATAGCCGTCTGGGCAGACAGCGCGGCAAGCGAATCGTGCACGCGGGCAAGCTCATCGGCCTGCTCGGAGGTGAGCTGGTAGATGCCATCGGCAGTAGCGGCGTTAAAGGCGTCGAGTGCGTCGGAGGGGCGGCCGGCGGCAGAAAGTGCCTGACCCATGCCGGCGTTGAGCGCACGCGTGTCGTCGCGGGGGCCGGCAAAGTCGATAGCCGTGCGGTAGGTCTCCACGGCATCCGCCGGACGGCCGAGCTTAATGAAGCAACGACCAAGCTCGCCCAGTGCGGCGGCAGGAGCCGGATTGGCGCCGTCGATGGCAGCCTGACGGAAGGCAGTACCCGCGTTGGCATAATCGCCCGACTGGAACAGCGCATTGCCCAGGCCCAGATAGGCCTTGAACGGCGTGGCATAGGAAGCATCCTGCGTAGCAGCAGAGAACGCCTGGGCGGCCGTCGTGTAGTCGCCCACGGCGGCGAGCGCCTTGCCGCGGTTGGTGAGCAGCGCGCCGCGCTTGCCGTAGGTGCCGTCGTTGAGGGCGGCAGCATAAGCCTCGGCGGCCTCGGCATACATGCCCAGGTGCATCAAGGCGTTGCCACGAAGGTGATCGGCCTCGCCCATAATCTCATCGGGAGTCTTTGCCGCCCCAAGCATCTGGGCTGCAGCGGAAAAATCACCCGCGCGGTAAGCGGCGCGGCCCTGTTGGATCAGCTGGCTATTCAAGGAAGTCCCCTTTACTCGTGAACGATCTCGACATGGACGATCTCGTCGCCGGCACGCAGCTGCGAAATCACATCGAGACCCTCGACCGTGGTACCAAAGACGGTGTAACCGGAATCGAGGTTATGCTGGGCGCCCAGGCAGAAGTAGAACTGCGAACCCGCGGAATCGGGGTCCATGGAGCGTGCCATGGCAAGGGCACCATCGACATGGCTGTTGCGCGGATTGGTGGCAAACTCGCCCTTGATGCAGTAGCCGGGACCACCGGTACCGGGCATGCCGTCGGGGCCCTCAAGACCGGCAGCGACGTCGGCGCCGGACATATCGCGGGTATTGGGGTCGCCGCCCTGAATGACAAAGCCGGGCACATAGCGATGGAACTTAAGGCCATCATAGAAGCCCATCGTAGAAAGCTCGCAGAAGTTCGCGACATGAATGGGAGCGCCCTCGCCGTCAAACTTGACCTTGATGGTACCCTTCGACGTCTCGATAACGGCGCACTCGTCGCCGGCAAGCTGATACTCGGGCGTGTAGAGCTCTTTCTTAAAACCAAACATGTGGTTCCTTCCTCGTGCGTTTAAAGCATATTTGTACGAATTGTAGCAATAAGCATGCGCTTACATCAATTGCGCACGTAGGTTATGCCGACTATGGCGACTATGGCGAACTAATTTTAGGAACGCTGCTGCGGCTTCCAGGAGCCCACGTTGGCGTCGTACTGATTAAGCGCGCTGTTGCCACCCTGAGCGATGGGCGCCAGGATCTCGCTTTGGTGAGAACTCATCGACTCGCCATCGGGAATGGCCAGCGAGATGTCCCAACTCTGGCAGATCACGTCGACGCGCTCATACATCCACTCGGCAAGCTGCTTTAAGTGGGCAATGTCGTCCGCATAGACCGTATCGTCCTGGTACTTAAGGTTGCTGAGCTCATCTTGCGTCTTTTTAATCTGGTCGCGCAGGGCGTAAGCACTCTGCGACAGCTCCTGACGGGTGGACAGCGGCGTTCGGAGATAGCCGTTGTTAAAGGAATCGATGACCTCGCCGATCTGGTCCTCGTCACCGTAGGACACGATGGTCTGATACAGACCGTCGAGCCTGGTATAGAGCTGATCATCGGTGAGCACAGTTTCTTCCTGGACCACCTCGGCAGAATCGTCTTGCTTGGTATCGTCCTCAGTCGCCTCGCCCTTTTGGCGCGTGGGGAAGGTGGTTTGTGCAGCTTGGCCAAACTGGTCGTAGAAGCCAGGCATGACACCCATGGGATCGGTCGTCACGAACCAATAGGCACCGCCGCAAACGACGGCAAGGACCGCGATGATAATGAGCGGCTTGGGGATATGACGCTTGTGCTTGTGATAAGCGTCCTCGTCGGGGTGCACCTTGCGCTTGGGTTTTTGAGCATCGTCGTGCAGGGAAACGGGCGTGGGAATGTCGACCTTGGGGATACCGAAATCCTTATCGAAAGCCGGCAGCACGCAAGTCTCATTGGGGTCGGCGGCATCCGAAAGAACCGCGGCAGCCGAGGCGGGCGCATGAGGCACCTCGGTATCGATCTGCTCTTGCGTTAGGCGCGGAAAGCCCGCCGTGCGGCCCGCTGCCAGGTCGGATGCGGCCGCGTCCTCGGAGAGGATACCCGGAGCGGGGCGTCCGCATTTGGGACACGTACGATCATGCGGAGAAAGACGGGCACCGCAGCCCTCGCAGAACACGAACTCGGTGTGCTCGGGGCCATCGCCCGGACCCACATATGCGTTGCAGTAGGGGCAGAACGAGGCGCCGTCCTCGATAGTCTTAAGGCAATGCGGGCAGATCACGGCATCCTCTTTTCGAAGCAATTCAAACAATCGAGGTTAGAGCATAACATCGCCACGGCCCCACAGGAGCAAGGCACCAATTCAACATCGGCAGGGCGCGTAGTTACTTCTTCTTTTTGCTTGGCATCGAGACTTTGATGCCTTGGGCGGACTTGGTCACGCGAGAGCGCTTGGCTCCGGTACTCTTCTTTTTCTTGGGCTGGGCCTGGGCCACGCCCTCGAGTGCGCGGGCCTCGGCCTCGCGAGCGGTGCGATCTTCGCGGCGCTGCGCCATGTCGGCGGCGACGCGCTTGGCAAAACGTTCGGCCGTCGAGCCCGTCGAGCTCACCTTGCCGCCACCGCGACCCAGGCGGACGCGCACACCGCGGCCAAAACCAGTTGCGGCATGACGACGACGCGGCTTGAGCGAATCCATCATCGTGGCGAGCTTAAAGAACACCGAGCAGGTAAAGACCACGATAACAGCCAAGATAACCATCTGGCCCATCGACAGGTTGGCAATAGACAGCAGCTCCGGGAATCCGATAACGCCCGCCAGGATGCCGGCGACTACAAACACAAAGAGCACCACACGTAAGGGCGTGAGAGGCTGCGAGATGCGCCAGATTAGGCTGACGCTCGCCGCGCACGACGTAAGCAGGCACATCGTAGACAGCGTGAGCTGGCTAAAGCCAAACACGCGCGCCACAAAGATGTCGAGCGCCGCAGCCAAAATGACCGCAATCGACGCCGGCAGTGCACGCTTGAGTACGTTGCTCAAAAACGCACCCTTCACACGAGCATTGTTGGGCTCCAGGCCCAACACAAAGCCCGGCGCGCCGATGCAGAAGAAGTTAATGAGCGTCATCTGGATGGGCTCGAAGGGGTACGGCGGCAGCGCGATGCACAGCGCCGCCAGGCCCATCGAGAACAGCGTCTTGGTCAGGAACAGCGACGCCGAGCGCTGCAGGTTGTTGATGGAGCGACGGCCCTCGGCCACCACGGCGGGCATCGAGGCAAAGTCGTTGTCGACGAGTACGATCTCGGCCACGTTACGCGCGGCATCGGAGCCGGCCGCCATGGCCACGGAGCAGTCGGCCTCCTTGAGCGCCAGCACGTCGTTGACGCCGTCGCCCGTCATGGCCACGGTGTGCTCGCGGCGCTTGAGCGCCTGCACGAGCTCGCGCTTCTGCTGCGGGGTCACACGACCAAAGACATGGTAGCGGTCCACCGCGGCATCAAGCTTGGCCGGTGTATCGAGCGTCGTGGCGTCCACATAAGCGTCCGCCCCCGGCACGCCCACCACGCGCGCGATCGACGACACCGTACGCGGGTCGTCGCCACTGATCACGTTGAGGGTCACGCCCTGCTCGTTAAAGTAGCCGATGGTCTCGGCCGCCGAGGTACGAATCTCGTCGCGGATGGTCACAAAGCCCACGGGCTCGGCCTCGCCCACCATATCGCCATCGGGCGTAAAGCCGTCCACGCGCGCCACCACGAGCACGCGGCAGGTATCGGCAAGCTCGGCGACACGGTTCTCGACCTGCGAAAACACACGATCAGAGAGCACAAACTGCGCCGCACCCATCACATAGGAGCCCTGCGCAAACGACGCGCCGCTCCACTTTTTGGAGGACGAGAACGGAATGACCGACAGCGGCTCAGACACCTCGACCGGGCGATCAGCATAATAGTTGAGCAGCGCCTGGCAGGTCTCGTTGGCATCGGCCGAAGTCGCACGCGCCACGTTAGCCAGCGCAAAATCGAGCACTGTGGTATCGACGGGAACAGCCGCCTCGTCCGAGTCCACGCCAAAGCCAACACCCTCAACAGGCAGCGGGTAGGTGCCCTCGACCTCCATACGACCCGAGGTAATGGTACCCGTCTTGTCCAGGCACAGCACGTCGACGCGCGCGAGCGTCTCGATGCAGTAGAGCTGCTGCGCCAGCACCTTGCGGCGGGCCAAGCGCACCGTGGCGATGGCGAGCACCGACGAGGTCAGCAGCACCAGGCCTTGCGGGATCATGCCCAGCAGGGCGCCCACCGTGGACAGCAGCGCCGACGAAGGCACATGACCAGCCAACAGCTCGGAGAAGCACCACGAAAGCGCGCTATCGCCCGGGGTTCCCGCGGCATCCCACAGCTCGCTCACACTTGAGGCAAACAACGCCAAACCGAGCGGGATCATGATGATGCTCGCAAAGCGCACGATGGCGTTAAGCGCGTTCATGATCTCGGAATTGACCTTTTTGACGTATTTGGCCTCGTTATTGATCTTAGCCACGTAGTTGTCGGCGCCGACATGGATCACGCGGGCGCGCAGCAGGCCCGAGTCGATAAAGCTGCCGCTCATGAGCTCGGAACCGGGCTGTTTCTTGATAAGGTCGCTCTCGCCCGTCAGCAAGCTCTCGTTCACGAGAGCCTCGCCTGAAACCACTACGGCATCAGCGGGAATCTGGTCGCCGCGCCCCAGGCGGATGATGTCGTCGAGCACGATCTGGTCCAAGTCGAGCTCCACCTCGGCACCGTCGCGCACCGCGATGGCCTTCTTAGAGGTCAGCAGCGTGAGCTTATCGACCATCTTCTTGGACCGCATGGATTGAATGACGCCAATAGCGGTATTGAGGAACACCACAAACAGGAACGTCAGGTTCTTAAACGAACCGGTCAAAATGACCAGGAACGCCAAGATCACGTTGATCAAATTGAACAACGTGCAGAGGTTCTCGATGATGAACTCTTTGACCGACTTGGTCTTGAGCTCCATGTTGCGGTTGATCTTACCGGCGGCGATGCGCTCCTCAACCTCGGCGGTCGAGAGTCCGCGCTCGATATCCGTTGCTGCCATACCACGTCCCATCACGTCGCGTCGGTATAAGAAAAACCGCCCGGACCATGCGAGGTTCGGACGGTCTTACGTTCGATGGTGCCCCATGTTGGATTCGAACCAACGGCCTTCTGCTCCGGAGGCAGACGCTCTAATCCCCTGAGCTAATAGGGCCAACGTTTGGCATTATACCCAAGTGCACCACGGGCTATCAAAATAAAAGAAAAAGCTTTGCAATTCCGAGGAAGACGCGGCGCAACGGCCCACTTTAGAAGGCAAAAGCGAGTCAGATAGTATAAACTCTCATGCACCATATATACACGGCTCGCATTGCGGGCCGTTTTTTGCAAAAGTTATCCATCGAGGTGAGAGGCACACCATGATTGCAATTTTAAAGCAGAGCGCCAGCGACGAGGCCGTCGGCCATATCGTCAGCTGGATTGAGAAAAAGGGCCTGAAGACCGATGTCTCGCGCGGCGAGAATGAGACGATTATCGGCTTGGTGGGCGATACGACCAAGATCGACCCGTTCCTGCTCGAGTCCATGGATGTCGTCGAGCGCGTGCAGCGCGTCTCCGAGCCGTTCAAGCGCGCCAACCGCAAGTTCCACCCCGAGGACTCCGTCATCGACTGCGGTCACGGCGTCAAGATCGGCGGCGACCAGTTCCAGGTCATCGCCGGCCCGTGCTCCGTCGAAGGCGAGAACCTCATCCGCATCGCCCGCCGCGTGAAGTCAGCCGGCGCCACGATGCTGCGCGGTGGCGCCTACAAGCCCCGCACCTCCCCCTACGCCTACCAGGGCATGGGTCCCGCCGGTCTCGACCTGCTGTGCGAGGCATCGGCCGAGCTCGACATGCCCATCGTCACCGAGATCATGGACCCGCGCGACGTGCAGGTCTTCCTCGACAAGAAGATCGACGTCATGCAGATCGGCGCCCGCAACGCCCAGAACTTCCCCCTGCTCAAGGAAGTCGGTAAGACCAAGACCCCGATCCTGCTCAAGCGCGGCATGTCCGGCACGATCGACGAGCTGCTCATGGCTGCCGAATACATCATGAGCGAGGGCAACGACAACGTCATCCTGTGCGAGCGCGGCATTCGCACTTTCGAGACCCGCACCCGCAACACTTTTGACCTCAACGCCGTGCCGGTGCTGCACCACCTGTCGCACCTGCCCGTCGTCGCCGACCCCAGCCATGCCACCGGCTACACCCGCTACGTTGAGCCCATGGCGCTCGCCGCGACCGCCTGCGGTGCCAACGGCCTGGAGATCGAGGTCCACGACGAGCCGAGCCGCGCCTGGTCCGACGGCGCCCAGGCCCTCACCCCCGATCAGTTCGACGACACCATGCGCCGCATCCGCGCCATTCGCGAGGTTGTCTGCCAAGAGACCATGGAGTAGCACATGGGAACGGTGAGGAACGCACGCGTTAACCAGGGCGGCCCCAAGTGCGCCGGCATTGTGGGCCTGGGCCTTATCGGAGGCAGCTTTGCCCGCGGCTATGCGCAGGCGGGCGTCCGTGTGCTGGCCTGGGATCCTGATGACGACGTCATGACGGCCGCCAGCATGGGCACTGTCGCCGGAGAGCTCAACGACAAGACACTCGGCGAATGCGACATCATCGTCCTGGCTTGCTACCCCGAGGCCTGCATCGAGTGGCTCGAGGCGCATGCCCAGGCACTCGCCGACGCCACCGACACCGAGGCCATTATGGGCCCCGTGGTGATCGACACGGTGGGCGTCAAGGGCATCGTGTGCGAGCGCGCCTTTGAGCTTGCCCGCGAGCACGGCTTTTACTTTGTGGGCGCGCACCCCATGGCGGGCACGCAGTACTCGGGCTATGCGCACTCCCGCGCCGACCTGTTCCAGGGCGCGCCGCTCGTGCTCGTGCCGCCCGCGGTGGACGATGCACTCAAACTGGAGCTTTTGGGCCAGGTGCGCGAGATGGTGCGCCCCTTGGGCTTTGGCAAGTTCAGCGTGACCAGCGCCGCCGAGCACGACCGCGTCATCGCCTTCACGAGCCAGCTTGCGCACGTGGTGTCCAACGCCTACGTCAAGAGCCCCACCGCCCAGGTCCACCACGGCTTTTCGGCCGGTAGCTACCGCGATCTCACCCGCGTGGCGCACCTCAACCCGCAAATGTGGTCCGAGCTCATGATCGACGACGCCGACGCGCTCGCCTTCGAGATCGACCATCTAATCGAGTCGCTTGGCGCCTACAGCTGTGCGCTCAAGGACCGCGACCAGCGCTATCTGGAGAATCTCCTTGCCGAGGGCGACCGCATTAAGCGCGCGCTCGACGACGAGACCTCCCACTAGACCACCTATCACGCCAGGTCGAAAGGACCGAAGCTTATGGCGATTACCATCGATATCGACACTGCACGCCCCTACCAGGTGCATGTTGGCACGTTTTTGCTGGAGCAGGCGGGACCGCTCGTGCGCGCCACTGCCGGCGGCACTAAGGCCGTCATCGTGACGGACACCAACGTGGGCCCGCTCTACCAGATGCCCGTTAAGCAGAGCCTGGAGGCGTCAGGCTACGAGGTGAGCATCTGCACCTTCGTGGCCGGCGAGGCCCATAAGCGCGCCGAAACCTATGTTGCCATTTTGGAGTTTGTGGCCGAGCACGAGCTTTCGCGCTCCGACGTGATCGTGGCGCTCGGCGGCGGCGTCGTGGGCGACGTGGCGGGCTTTGCGGCCGCCACCTACATGCGCGGCTGCAAGTTTGTGCAGATCCCGACGAGCCTGCTCGCCATGGTGGATTCGTCGGTGGGCGGCAAGACCGCCATCGACCTGGCTGCCGGCAAGAACTTGGCCGGCGCCTTTTGGCAGCCGAGCGTGGTTATCGCCGACGTGGGGTGCCTGGCCACCCTCACGCCCGAGCAGTTCGCCGACGGCTGCGGCGAGGTCGTCAAGCACGCCGTGATTGCCGATCCCGAGCTTTTCGCCGAGCTGGAGAAGACCCCGCTCACGCTGGAGCTGCTCAACCGCGATGTGGCCCGCGTAGCGCTCATCATCGCCCGCAATATCGACATCAAGCGCGCCGTGGTCGTTGCCGACGAGCGCGAGACCAACCAGCGCAAGCTGCTCAACTTTGGACACAGCGCCGGACATGCCGTCGAGGCCTGCGAGCACTTTGAGCTCGGCCACGGCAACTGCGTGTCGATCGGTATGGGCATCATCACGCGCGCCGCGGCCCTGCACGGGGTATGCGACGCTGCACTGCCCGGGCGCATTGAAGAGCTCTGCGCCCGTCACGGCCTCAAGACCCGCTGCGACTTGGATGCCGATGCCGTCTTTGCCGAGGCACTCCACGACAAGAAGCGCGCGGGCGACACCATCGACCTGGTGATTCCGCACGACATTGGCCGCTGCAGCATCGACCGCACGCCGCTTTCCACTTTCCACGAACTCATTGCCGAGGGCCTCGGCCAGAAGGGAGACGCATCCGCATGCTAGCCCGCATCACCCCGTCCCCGCTCAAGGGCACCGTTCCCGCCATCGCGTCCAAGTCGATGGCACATCGCCTGATCATCTGCGCTGCGCTTGCCAACGGCGAGACACACGTCACCTGCAACACCACCTGCGCCGACATCGAGGCCACGGTGCGTTGCCTTACGGCACTCGGCGCCCGCATCGAGACCGTCGAGGACGGCTTCCAGGTCCACCCTACCATGAAGAGTGTTGAGTTTGGCCTGCTCAAGGCCCTTGCCGGCGGCACGCTTGACTGCGGCGAAAGCGGCTCCACGCTGCGCTTTATGCTGCCCGTCGCCTGCGCGCTGGGGGCTGAGGCAACCTTTGTGGGACAGGGCCGTCTGGGCGCCCGCCCGCTCTCGCCGCTCTCGGACGAGATCATCGCCGCCGGCTGCGACCTACAGGGTCTGGGCGGTTTTCCGCTCAAGACGAGCGGACGCATGCGCCCGGGCACCTTTGTGCTGCCGGGCAATGTGAGCTCGCAGTATATCTCCGGCCTGCTGCTGGCAGCCCCGTTGCTCGCCCAGCCCTCCTGCGTGCAGGTAACGGGCCTCATCGAGAGCCGCCCCTACATCAACCTGACGATCCAGGCCATGAAGGCCTTTGGCGTCGAGGTCAACGTCGAACGTATTCCGTCCAAAGACGGCCAGCCCGAGGTCACGAACTTCCGCGTAAGCAGCGGCTCGTACCGCACGCCCGGTAACGTGGCCGTCGAGGGTGACTGGTCCAACGCCGCCTTTTGGCTGTGCGCCGGCGCCATCGGCTCCGATCCCATCACCGTCGAGGGTGTGTCCCTGAGCTCGGCCCAGGGCGACCGCAACGTGCTTGCCGCGCTTTCGCGCTTTGGCGCCCGCATCGTGCGCTCCACCAACGCCGCCACCGTGCAGTCCGACAAGCTCGCCGGCTTTGAGATGAGTGCCCACGACATCCCCGACCTGGTGCCCGTTATCTCGGCCGTGGCATCGCTGGCGCAAGGCCGCACGTTCATCCGCGATTGCGCCCGCCTGCGCATCAAGGAATCCGACCGTCTGGCCACTACCACCCGCGAGCTCACCGCACTGGGCGCACAGGTACGCATTGCCGGTGACGACCTCATCATCAAGGGTGTCGACGCCTTTACTGGCGGCGAGGTCGATTCGCACAACGACCACCGCATCGCCATGATGGCCGCCATCGCCGCGAGCCGCGCCACCGGCGAGGTCGTGATCCACGGCGCCGAGGCCGTCAACAAGTCCTATCCCGATTTCTTCGACCACTACCGCCTACTGGGCGGCAAGGTCACGCTCGAGGAGGAATAGCATGTCCTCGACCTTTGGCAACGTCTTGCACTTAAGCATCTTCGGCCAGTCGCACTCCCCCGCTATCGGCTGCTCGCTCGATGGCATTCCGGCAGGTATCGCCGTGGACCAGGAGCAGCTGCAGGCCTTCCTTGACCGTCGCGCCCCCGGTCGCGACGAGACCGCGACCAAACGTCGCGAGGCCGACGCCGCGCATATCATCGCCGGTGTGGTCGATGGACACACCACCGGCGCACCCATCGCAGCGATTATTGAGAACACCAACACGCGCTCCAAGGATTACTCCGAGTTGCGCCGCAAGCCCCGCCCCGGGCACGCGGACTACCCGGCGCGTGTGAAGTACCACAACATGCACGACGTCGCCGGCGGCGGGCATTTCTCCGGCCGCCTAACGGCTCCCTTGTGCATCGCCGGCGGTATTGCGCTGCAGGCACTCGAGGCCCGTGGCATCAAGGTCATGGCGCACGTCGCGCAAATCGGCGGCATCTCCGACCTGCCCATGGACGACATGGTCTATCGCGAGGCCGATCGTAAGGCGATCCTTACGAACGACCTGCCGTGCATTGACGCCGCCGCTGCCGGTCGCATGCGCGAGGAGATTCTGGCCGCGCGCGATGAGCTCGACAGCATCGGCGGCATCGTGGAGTGCGGCATCTACGGCCTGCCCGCGGGCATCGGCGACCCCATGTTCGACGGTATCGAGAACCGCATCGCGCACATCGCCTTTGGCATCCCCGCCGTAAAGGGCGTGGAGTTTGGCATGGGCTTTGCCGTGGCCGCCATGCGCGGCAGCGAAAACAACGATCCGTATCGCATCGACGCCGAGACCGGCGAGATCGAAGTCGAGTCCAATAACGCCGGCGGCATCTTAGGCGGCATCTCCACCGGCGCGCCCGTCATGTGGCGCATGGCTGTAAAGCCGACGCCCTCCATCGGCCGCGAGCAGCAGACGGTGGACATGGACGCTATGGAAAATGCCGAGCTCTCGGTCCACGGCCGCCACGACCCCTGCATCGTCCCACGAGCCGTCCCCGTAGCCGAAGCAGCCGCGGCGCTCGCCATCTGGGACGCCCTCCTCGAGGACGCCGCCCAGCGCTAACCCACCTCACCCCAAGGGTAGTTAATTTGGGACGGGGCAATTTTAGCTCCCCCCATATGCCAGTTGATATTTACCCTGGCACCCATCGATTCGTCGACAGTCAGAGGGTAGCTAAAATAGCCCCGTCCCAAATTAACTACCCCAGGCAACGATTCACGAAAGGGGTCTCCATGGACCTTGCCGATATTCGCCAGGCCATCGATGGCATCGACACCACACTGCTCAACAGCTTTGTCGAGCGTATGGACATTGCCACCGAAGTCGCCAAATCCAAGATCGAGATGGGCAAGGCCGTCTTTGACCCCGCCCGCGAACGCTCCAAGCTCAACAATCTCGCCAGCCGCGCACCCGAGCGCTATGAGGCCCAGACCATCACTCTGTTCCGCCTCCTCATGAGCATGAGCAAGGCCGAGCAGCAGCGCTACATCAACGAGCTCGAGGGCATCACGGTGTCGCAAAAGGCCCGCGCCACGGCTGCAGCCTTTGACACGCCCTTCCCCCAGACGGCCACCGTCGCCTGCCAGGGCGTCGAAGGCGCCTACAGCCAGATCGCCGCGTGCAAGCTCTTCGACGTGCCCGATATCGCCTTCTTTGAGACCTTCGAGGGCGTTATGCGCGCCATACGCGACGGCTTCTGCGAGTTTGGCGTGTTGCCCATCGAAAACTCAACTGCCGGATCGGTCAACGCCGTCTACGACCTGCTTGCACAGTTCGACTTCCATATCGTGCGCTCGCTGCGCCTCAAAATCGACCACAACTTACTCGTCAAACCCGGCACCAAGCTCGCCGACGTGCGCGAGGTCTACAGCCACGGCCAAGCCATTGCCCAGTGCGCCGGCTTTATCGAGGACCACGGACTGCATGCCACCAAGTACCCCAACACCGCTATGTCGGCCGAGATGGTCGCCAACTCCGAGCGCACCGATGTCGCCGCCATCGCCTCGCGCAGCTGTGCCGAGCTGTATGGCCTCGAGGTGCTGGAGCCCAACATCCAGGACTCGGACAACAACTACACGCGCTTCGTCGTCATCAGTCGCGAACCGCGCGTCTATCCCGGTGCCAACCGTACCTCGCTCATGATCACCACGGCCAATGAGCCGGGCGCGCTTTATCGCGTACTCGAGCGCTTCTACGCCCTCAACATCAACCTCATCAAGCTCGAGAGCCGCCCCATCCCCGGGCACGACTTTGAGTTTATGTTCTACTTTGACCTGGACTGCCCCTTTGGCAGCAAGGCCCTCGACGACTTGCTCGACTCAATCGACGACGTGTGCGAGAGCTTCACCTACTTTGGCAGCTATACGGAGGTGCTCTAGATGACCGATACCGTCGCAACCCGCCCCTACGGCGTGCTGGGCCGCGTGCTGGGCCACAGCTACACCCCGACCATCTACAAAGAGCTCGCTGGGCTCAAGTACGTGCGTTTTGAGCGCGAGCCCGAGGATCTCGAGGCTTTTATGACGGGCGATGAATGGGAAGGCACCAACGTGACCATCCCCTACAAGCGTGCCGTCATGGAATACCTGGACGAGCTGAGCCCGCTGGCCGAGCGCATGGGCAACGTCAACACCATCACGCGCCTGCCCGATGGCCGCCTGCGCGGCGACAACACCGACTACTTTGGTTTTCGGTGCCTGGTCGAGGAGCTGGGCGTAGAAGTTGCCGGTAAGAAGGTCCTCGTGCTCGGCGCCACCGGCGGTGCCGGCACCACGGCCAGCATGGTGCTTGGCGACCTGGGTGCCATCGTCGTGCCCGTCGGCCGCACAAGCGAGGTCAACTACGACAACATCACACAGCAATCAGATGCCGCGTTGCTCGTCAACTGCACGCCTGCCGGCATGTTCCCCCACTGCCCCGACGCCCCCTGCATGCTCGAAGGACTTGACGCGCTCAAGGGGGTCATCGACATCGTCTACAACCCCGCCCGCACGGGACTCATGCTCGAGGCCGAGCGCCGCGGTATCCCCTGCATCGGTGGCCTGCTCATGCTTGTGGCACAGGCGGCACAGGCTGTCGAGCGTTATACCGGCCAGATTACCCCGCGCGAGCGCATCCTGGACGTAACGGAGCGCCTGTCCCGCCGCGAGCAGAACATCGCCCTGATCGGTATGCCGGGTTCGGGCAAGACCCGCGTAGGAGAGCAGATCGCCCAGCTCACGGGTCGCGAGCACATCGACTTGGACCGCGCACTTGAGGATCGTCTAGGCATGCCCTGCGCCGACTATATCGTCGAGCGCGGCGAGGTGGCCTTCCGCGAGCAGGAGACGGCGGCGCTAGCCGACATCTCCAAGCGCAGCGGCCTGGTGCTTTCCACGGGTGGCGGCGTGGTCACGCGCGACGAGAACTACCCGCTGCTACACCAGAACAGCCAGATTGTGATGCTCAACCGTAAGCTTGACGAACTCGCCCACAAGGGACGCCCCATCACTGCCCGCGATGGTATCGACAAGCTGGCCGAGCAGCGTATGCCGCGCTACCGCGCCTGGGCCGACCACATCATCGACTCACGCGACTGCGCCGCCAACACCGCGGCCGCCGTCCTCGACACCCTTCCACCAGCCCTCTAGCAAAAACCACCACAAAGGGGACAGGCACCTTTGTGGTGGTTTTCATTCCGCCGCACCGCCCGCTCAACCGCAAAGGAAGCAACCATGAAAGCACTCGTCATCAACGGCCCCAACCTCAACATGCTCGGCATTCGCGAGCCAGGCATCTACGGCAGCGACAACTACGACCGCTTGGTCCAGATCTGCCAGGAGGCAGGCGCCGCACAGGGCTTTGACGAGGTCGAGGTCTTCCAGTCCAACCACGAGGGCAGCATCGTCGACAAAATCCAGGAGGCTTACGGCAAGGTCGACGGCATCGTCATCAACCCGGCGGCTTACACGCACACGAGCGTGGCGATCCTGGACGCGCTCAAAGCCGTCGCCATCCCGGCTGTGGAGGTCCACATCAGCGCCGTCGAGACCCGTGAAGACTTCCGCCAGGTGAGCTACGCGTGCCTTGCCTGCTTCGCCACCATCACCGGCGAGGGCCTGCAGGGCTACGCCCATGCACTAGAGCTGCTGAGGGAGCGTCTCGAAAAGTAAAATGCCAACCCCAACGAACAGTAGCGGCTTGCTCGCGCTCGGCTCCAGCAGCATACAAGACGAAAAAGCCCAGACCATCAAGCGGTCCGGGCTTAATAAACGATGGTGCTCCATGGCGGATTCGAACCGTCGACCTTGGGATTAGAAGTCCCCTGCTCTATCCAACTGAGCTAATGGAGCAAATAACAGCACGCCCAAGCAAGCGCAAGCCTGTCAGGCGCAAGTAATTATAACCTAGTTGAACTGCTCACGATACGCCTTGCAGACCATATCGACCGGGCCGTCCATGCGAAGGTCGCCCTTCTCAATCCAAACGGCACGCTGGCAAATGCGCTCAACCTGCTCCATGGAGTGCGAAACGAACAGAACCGTCACGTCGCCGCTCTGGATAAAGTGCTGGATGCGGGCCTCGCACTTCTGCTGGAAGAACACATCACCGACGGACAGCGTCTCGTCAACGATCAGAATATCGGGCTCGGTAATCGTCGCGATTGCAAAGGCGATACGCGCCACCATGCCCGAGGAGAAGTTCTTAAGCGGCATATCGACAAAGTTCTGCAGCTCAGCGAACTCAATAATGCCGTCAAAGTTGGCATCGATGAACTCCTTGGTATAGCCGAGCAGAGCACCGTTCAGATAGATGTTCTCGCGGGCGGTCAACTCGGGGTCAAAGCCGGCACCAAGCTCAATCAGCGGCGCGATGTTACCGTGCACCTTAACGCTGCCCTCGCTAGGCTCAAGCACGCCAGCGATAATCTTGAGCATCGTAGACTTACCGGAACCATTAGTGCCAACCAGACCGACAACTTCGCCGCGATGAATATCGAACGAGATATGCTTGAGCGCCCTAAACTCCTCAAAGAACAGCTCGTGCTTGGCAAGCTTAATGAAGTACTCCTTGAGGTTGGTCAGCGACTCGGACGCCATGTTAAAGATCATGGTGACGTCGTCGACCTCGACAGCCAGTGGCTGCTCGCTGTAATCAACAACAGATTCAGTCATCACAGCACTCCTTAGATGTAGAGGATAAATTTGCGCTCGGACTTATGGAACACGGTGTAGCCAATAACAAGCGCAAGGACCGCCCAAGCGACGCACATACCAAACGTCATAAGCGAGGGCGTAGTCTGGAACAGGAAGATATCACGCATAAACTGCAGATAGTTATACATGGGGTTCGCGTAAACCAAAATACGAACAAGATGAGGCATCTGAACGATAAAGTCGGTAGTCCAGAAAATGGGCGTGATATAGGTCCAAGCCGTGATGACAACACTCCACAGATGCATAACGTCGCGGAAAAAGACCGTGAGGGCCGAGAGCATCATGCCCAGGCCCATGCAGAAGCACATAAGCAGCAGCAGGCAAACCGGCAGCAGAATCAGGTGCCAAGAAGGCATAACGCGGAACCACAGCATAACGATGGCGACGGCGACCAGCGAGAAGGCAAAGTTGACCAGCGAGAAGAGCACCTTCTGCACCGGAAAAACCCAACGGTGCACTTTAACTTTCTTAAGCAGCGGAGCCGCACCCACGATGGACGTCAGTGCCTGGTTCGTGGACTCGGACATCACGGCAAAGGTAACGTTACCCACGATCAAGTACAGCGGATACATTTCGGGCGTAATCGAGCCATTTCGGCCCTGGGCGAAAATCGTCGAGAACACGATTGCCATGACAATCATCATCAGCAGCGGGTTGAGCACCGACCATGCGACGCCCAGAACGCTACGGCGGTACTTGATCTTAAAATCCTTGGTAACCAGCTGACGAAGGATAAACGCATCCTTCTCAAATTCGTTCTTAGCAAACGTCGCAGGCAGACTGCGAGTTTCTTGTTGCTTTGTCTGATCCGACACGGATGCAACTCCTTTACTCGTAATCGTTGACAAACGAACAGTATAGACCCGCTCCTAGTACCGGAAGGCGGCATTGCGAAACTGGAAAACTATCCCACAACATCGTTTTCGGGACGTCTTCCATCAGACAGCATGCCGCGAGCGACCACCACAAGCACGGCAGGAAGACCAAATTGAGCAGCCACGATATAACGAGGCCAGTACCAAATAGGACTGGCAATAAAGAGCGTCCCGTACAACAACAAAAATGGCAAAAGCGGCAAAGCAAACCTTGCGCGACCACAAGACACCAACAGTGCTGTCGAAAACATGAGCAACCAAAAGACAACGGCGCCAGGAATAGACCAAGCGCTCAGTCCAATCGCCACATCAACATCATCGCCAAGGGGCGCAAGCAAGTTACGAAATGTAACTCCCGTAGAAGCCTTTGCGTCGGCCGCAAGGTTATACGGAACGCCCATGAGAAAGTTTTCAGGCAGACCGTCAGCACCCTTTACATTTGGGGTCCAAAAACCAAACGTCTGCAGTTCCCACGCCTCAAAGTATATCGAAGGGTTACGCGAAAGCATCGAGGCCCAATGAGCCCAGAATCCATCCTTTAAATGGTCCGAATTAAAGTCATCGTTCCATTTAAGCGGATCGATAATACTGGGGTGGTAAACCTCTTTGTAACGATCAAGCGGGAGCAGCTCGTTCATATAAGAACGGTCGGACTCGGACATTCCGCCATCGAGCGCGGCAACGCGAGCCATCTGAGCAAGCGGAATACCCACTGACTCAACATCCTCCGATGGAACAACGCCCAGAGCCGAGTACACGGGCCCCGTAATAACCAAGCATGTGACAAGCGCAAATCCAAGAGATACGGTCAAACGAGAGGCAGGTTTCATCGGGGCAATGCAGCCGAGTCGGCCCAAAGCTACAACTATCGCAAGCACCACGAATAGCGCAGCGCAAATATACAAACCGTTATTCCGTAGAAGCATAACGCCCAACGCTAGGGCACCAAAAAAGAGCAAACGCAACGCGCTCGACCGGGAATCCTTTCCCGTGACGGCATCGGCAAGCATGGTCACCATCAAGACAAGACAGCAGGAAAACAACGGGTCTTTCCAAAGCGCCACAGAATAAAGAGCGCAATACCGTGACAAGCCAAAATAGACTACTAGCAGCCAAGACCAGCGAGAGGAGACCCCCAAGCGGGAAGTCACCCAAATTGAAAGATAGCCAAACGTGCTGGCAACACAGGCCATCTGAAGCACCGTTAGCAAGGCAACGCCCACCGAAGGGCTCATCCCCATGAGGCCTGCAATTTTGATACAAGCAGCCATCATCATGGTGAATGCAACCGGATGATGGTTGCTCAAAGGGTTCCACCCCATAATCTGAGCGAACGACGAGAAGGTATCCCCAAAAAACAGGCCGGGACAATACCTCAGGAAGAACGGGAGATACAAAAGAAATATCACTAGAGCACGGACCGCAACAGATAGGAGTCGAATGGACGAGTCACCATCATTAGTCCGCAGCGAGTCATTGCAGAAAACACAGCAGCGGCAACGACAAGACAGCTGAACAAGCACCGACAAGACCCAAAAAACCAGCGCCGACATCACCCAAAAAGCAACAAAATCAATCGCGGAATACGGCTCAATATAGTTCTCGTAAATCCCGCCGGCAATCACCGGTTCAGTCACACGAATATGCGCTCCCAGCACAAGAACAAACGAAAAAACAAGGGAAATCACTAAGCAGCAAGCTCTACCAACAACCGACGGAAATGCAAAATCCCTGCACGCAAACTTATTGTAATTAACCAATGATGCGATTATCGCAACACATGCCAAGACTGATGGAAACAGGTCGAAGGAACCACTACAATACGTCACCGTAGCGATGCTTGCTGCAAACAGCAAAACAGCACGTGTCACATCTAATAACCTGAACTCTCGAATCAATGCGCCCATCCTAACCACGAAACAAACGATTCGATTGTACGCGACCAAAGGAACCTTCATGGCCGAGCAAACGATTGCCGTTATTATCCCCTGTTACAACGAGGCAGTCACCATCGGAAAAGTCATCGACGACTTTCACCGCGAGCTTCCGCAGGCGACTCTCTACGTATACGACAACAACTCGTCAGACAACACCTCTCACATTGCTGCAGAGCACGGCGCCACGGTCCGCTTTGAGCCCCGCCAGGGAAAGGGCAACGTGTGCCGCCAGATGTTCCGCGACATCGACGCCGATTGTTATCTGATGGTAGACGGCGACGACACCTACCCCGCCGAGGCGGCGAAGGCCCTCTGTGAGCCCATCCTTAACGGCACGGCCGACATGACCGTAGGCGACCGCCTTTCCAATGGGACCTATGCCGAGGAAAACAAGCGAGCCTTCCATGGTTTTGGCAACAACCTAGTTCGCGCCATGATTAAGTGGATCTATGGCTTCAGCTTCGATGACGTTATGACGGGCTATCGCGCAATGAGTCGCCCCTTTGTCAAAACGTTCCCCGTACTTTCCGAGGGATTTCAAATCGAAACCGAGCTCTCCATCCATGCCGTCGATCACCGCTGGCGCATCAAGGACGTGCCCATTGAGTACCGCGATCGCCCCGAAGGATCAGAGTCTAAGCTCAATACCGTCAGTGACGGCATCAAGGTCGTCGCCATGATCGGCACGCTGTTCAAGGACTACCGTCCGCTCAAATTCTTCAGCCTGGTTGCGCTTCTGTTTGCGGCGATCGGCCTCGTCCTGGGCATGCCCATCGTTGTCGAGTATTTCCAGACCGGCCTGGTCCCGCGCTTCCCCACCGCCATGCTTGCTGTATCGTTTATGTTCCTGTGCGGCCTGAGCCTTGCGACCGGATTCATCCTGGATTCTGTAGCAAAGGTCGAAAAAAAGCAGTGGGAGGTCAACGTGTACAGCAAATACGCCTACGACGACCAGCCCGGCCACCCTACTTCCAAGCCAAGCGAGAGGTAAACCACCATGCCGCTCATCTCCATTGTCGTGCCGTGCTACAACGAGCAGGAATCGCTTCCGATCTTTCTCAAAGAGCTCGATGGCGTCGTTCGCACCATGACCCAGCAAGACCCCTGCATCTCCTTTGAAGCCGTCCTCATCGACGATGGCTCAGCGGACAAAACGCTCACCGTCATGAAGGCGGAAGCCGCGGCGGCGCATCCATACGCCATCCGATGGCACTCTTTCTCGCGCAACTTTGGCAAAGAGGCAGCACTGTTTGCCGGACTCCAGCATGCAAAGGGTGACTATGTCACCACCATGGACGCCGACATGCAGGACCCGCCCTCGCTGCTGCCGCAGATGTACGAGGTCTTGCAAACCGAAGACTACGACAACGTCGCTACGCGCAGGACCACCCGCAAAGGCGAGCCTCCCATCAGGTCGTTCTTCGCCCGCATGTTCTACAAGATCATCAACCGCATTTCCAACGCGGACATCGTCGACGGTGCACGCGACTTTAGGCTCATGAAACGCCCCATGGTCAACGCTATCGTCTCCATGGGCGAATATAACCGATTCTCCAAGGGCATTTACGGCTGGGTGGGCTTCAAGACCAAATGGCTCCCCTATGTAAACGTCAACCGCGTGGCCGGCGAGACCAAGTGGAGCTTTTGGTCGCTGCTCCTCTATTCCATCGACGGCATCGTCGCTTTTTCCACGGCGCCGCTCTCCCTCGCCGCCCTCACGGGTATCGTCTTCTGTCTCATCGCCATTCTGGGATTCGTCATCATCCTGGTCAAAACACTCGTTTGGGGTGACCCCGTCGGCGGATGGCCGTCGCTCGCCTGCCTCATAACGCTGTTTGGCGGCATGCAGCTTCTGTGCCTTGGAATCATCGGTGAATACTTGGCAAAGGCCTACTTGGAAACCAAGCAACGTCCTATCTATATCATTCGAGAATCCAGCGAGGAATCTGATGACACGGATCAATAAATGCACGTTCAAGAAGAATGTAGCATTCTATGCTGCTTGCTTTGCGTTTACCGTCACGCTCTTTGTCGCACTTGCCGTGACAGGACACGTCTACCCCTTTGGGGACAACTCGTTTCTCGCTGGCGACATCAAGTACCAGTACATCGACTTCTTTGCTTGGTTCCGACGCGTCCTTTTGGGCGAGGAGAATCTTCGCTACTCCTTTTCTCAGGGTCTGGGCATGAACACGTGGGGGCTCTATAGCTACTATCTCGCCAGCCCCTTTAACCTGCTCTGCGTACTGTTTCCCCAAGACAAGCTGACGCTCTTTGTGTTTGTTATCGCCGCGCTCAAGCTCGGCTGCATCCACATCAGCAGCGCTTGGTTCTTGCAAAAGCGCTTCGGCCTACCCAAGCCCGCAGCATTCCTGCTTTCCCTCTCGTTCACATTTTGCAGCTGGACCATCAGCAACCTGCGCAACCCCCTCTGGATCGATTGCCTCATCCTACTGCCCATCTGCGCCTACGGATGCTACGAGCTCATCCGCAAGCAGCGAATGATCCGCCTCGTCATCGCAACGGCGCTCAATGTCATGTTCTGCTGGTATACGGCCTACATCAGCATCTTGTTCCTCTGCATCTTCGTACTCGTCGAATTTGTCGACTACGTCTCTGCGGAAGGATATAGCTGGAAGCTCATGCTCGATCGGGCCCTACGATTCGCCGGGGCTATCGCGCTTGGACTGCTTCTGTCCGCCTGGACCTTTTTGCCGACCATCCTTGCCATGTCCAAGGGCGGTCCCGTTCTGACACTCGGCCCCCTACTTAAAACCAGCCTCAAATCGCTCATCAGGGGCTTTCTTCCCTACATGTGGGTAAACAACGAAAGCACACCGCAGTTCTATTGCGGCATCATCATGATGCTGCTCGCGGTGAGTCTGCTGGTTAACCGCACGATTTCGATCAAGACGCGCATCGCAACACTCGTCGTCACGATAATCCTGGTCGCCAGCTCCGTTTTAAGCCCGCTCGAGTACATCTGGTGCGGCATGCGTGTTCCTAACGGCTTCTACTCGCGCACGGCTTTTTTGCTGAGCTTCTTTGCGCTGTGGGCCGCAGGATACGCGTTGCAGAAACTCAATGAGCGGCCAACATTACGTCGAGCCCATCGTCCGGCCATCATCATGCCGCTCTTGGCACTCACGGCAATTGAACTATTTGCCAACGCCAATGTTATGTGGAACCAGCTGTACACAGGCTATTCCGAAGAAGCCAACAGCGCCTATGTCGCCACCGCAACCAACACGATCGCAGCCATTCAAGGCCAGGATTCGGCGTCTTTCTACCGCATCGACCGTACGACTACGCGCGCCGATAGCGCCGCCCTCAACGAAGGCCTGGCACTTGGATACAACCAACTGTCTTCATATTCGTCGGCAAACAACCCGCAGGCAATTGCACTGCTCAACTCCCTTGGATACAGCAGTGTCGGCGAGTTTTCAACCCGTTATGCCGAGCCCATTCTTGCCGTCGATGCCCTACTGGGAGTCAAGTATGCCATTCCCGAGAACGCACCTGCGGGATACGTTTCGGCCAAGACGAATCAGGCGAACTCCACAAGCGCGGTGTACGAGAACCCCTATGCGCTCAGCATTGGCGTCGCAGCCTCAAGCGATATCCAAAACAGCACACTGAAGATCGGGGACCCATTCGAAAAGCAGAACGACCTCTACAGCAAAATCTTAGGCCGCGAGGTAAAGCTCTATACCAAAATCAAGGCCACGAACACGGAAAATGACGAGAACTTAAAGCAGTGGAACGTCACCGTGCCGTCGGGTTCCATCGGGTATCTCTACATCAACAAAGATGCGGCCGCCGGCAGTTATTGGCCCGTCGCCCTAACCATCGACCAGCGAACGATCGAAAACGAGGCCTGGAGATTCGACAACAATATCCGCCAGATTGCGGATGCATCGGACGCCCCGAGCCAGCATACGGTGTCAATCGGAGTCGCAGAGGGCTATACAGACATGCCCCAAAACAATGAGCCGGTCTTTTACGCCCTCAATCTGGACGTTTTCAGGCAGATCATTAACGAGCTTAAGACGAGCGAGTTTATTCCGACGGTTTTTGAGGACGGAAGGATCGAGGGCGAGTATACCGCCAAGGATGACGGCAACCTGCTGCTGAGCGTTCCGTATGATGAGGGCTGGAACGTAACGGTAAACGGCACCGCCGCAGAGCTGGCGCCCGCCGCCGATAAGGGCTTGTCATGCTTGAGCGTGCAGAAAGGCACGAATAAGATCGTAATGAGCTATAGGACCCCGGGCGCATTTGCGGGGCTTGCGGTGAGTTTGGCGAGCGCCGTTACCCTTGTTACAGCGGGGCTATTCGCCAGACACAAGAAAAGCCGCCGTTAACGAACGGCGGCTTTTACTCTCGCAAATTAAATAGAGACTAGAGCGTCTTGAGGTACTCCCCCAGCTCTTCCCCCCAGTCGGGCATATGGAAGCCCACCGACTCGAGTTTGGACAGGTCGAGTGCGGAATGGACCGGGCGCGGGGCGACGGGGCCCTCGGCGCCGGCGTAGTAGTCGGCGGTGCTGACCGGGACCACCTTGTCCCCGTTGCCGTTGGCGGCCTCGAAGACGGCGCGGGCGATGTCGGCCCAGGACCTGACGGCGCCCGCGCCGGTGCAGTTATACGTTCCGTAGGGGGCCTGCGTCCCCAGCACGTGGAATATGGCGGCAGCCATGTCGCGCGTGAAGGTCAGGCGGCCCAGCTGGTCGTCGACCACGGTGACCTGCGCGAGCCCGTCCTCGGGGTCGGCTACGCGGTCGGACAGGCCCTTCATGGTCTTCACGAAGTTGTGGCCCTCGCCGATGACCCAGGAGCTGCGCATGATGTAGTGGCGGGGGCACCCGGCCACGGCGATGTCGCCGGCGGCCTTGGTCTGGCCGTAGACGGACAGCGGGCTGAGGGGCTCGTCCTCGTCGTGCACCTCAGCGGTGCCGTCGAAGACGTAGTCGGAGGAAACGTGCACGAGAGTGATGCCGTGCTCGGCGCAGGTGCGGGCGAGGAGCGCCGGGCCGGTGGCGTTGGCCTTCCAGGCAGTCGCGCGGCCCTCGGAGGTCTCGGCCCTGTCCACCGCGGTGTAGGCGCCGCAGTTGATAACGGTGCCGTAGAGCGACCAGTCGTACTGCGAATAGGCCGCCGGGTCGGACATGTCGAAGGTGTCGATGTCGCAGAAGTCGAAGTCCTTCGCCACGCCGCGCTCCTCGGCGAGCGCGCGCACCGCGCGGCCCAGCTGGCCGTTGCAGCCGGTGACGAGCGTCCGTTTCGGTGCCATGGGGACGACGTCCTTGAGCATCGGGTGGTTTTTGTCCGCCTCGGAGACGGTGGCCTCCGCAAGCGGGATCGGCCACTGGATGTCGAGCTCGGGGTCGGCGAGGTTCACGAAGGTGTAGGTCCTCTTCAATTCAAGGGACCAGTGGGCGTCCACCAGGTAGGTGTAGGCGGTGCCGTCCTCGAGCGCCTGGAAGGAGTTGCCCACGCCGCGCGGGACGTAGATGGCCTTGGACGGGTCCAGCACGGTCGTGTAGACCTTGCCGTAGGTGGCGCTGCCCTCGCGCAGGTCCACCCAGGCGCCGAAGACCGAGCCGCGGGCCACGGAGATGAACTTGTCCCAGGGCTCGGCGTGGATGCCGCGGGTGACGCCGCGGCTGTCGTTGTAGGAGACGTTGTTCTGGACGACGCGGAGGTCGGGGATGCCCAGGGCGGTCATCTTGGCGCGCTGCCAGTTCTCCTTGAACCAGCCGCGCGAGTCGCCGTGGACGGCCAGGTCGACGACCTTGAGGCCCTCGATGCCGGTCTCGGTGACGGAGAGGTCCTTCTCGAATGCGATGTCTGCCATGTGGGAAAAGCTCCTATCGACGATACGGTGGTTGCGGGCGCCCCGGGCGGGCCGCAGGATCATCCCCATGCCCTGCGGTCCGCC
The DNA here is from genome assembly GCA_900544205.1 of uncultured Collinsella sp. Taxonomy (GTDB): domain Bacteria; phylum Actinomycetota; class Coriobacteriia; order Coriobacteriales; family Coriobacteriaceae; genus Collinsella. The sequence goes on along the minus strand of UQUG01000005.1, from coordinate 18,834 downwards.
CGGGGCGCCCCGTAAGGGCACTCGGGCGGCCTACTGGCCCTGGGCCCTGTACCTGGCCTCGGTGGCCTCCTTGGCGGGGCGCCACCAGGACTCGTTGGCCACGTACCAGTCGATCGTCTGCTTCAGGCCCTCGGCGAAGTCGGTATGGGCCGGCCTCCAGCCCAGCTCGCGCTGCAGCTTGGTCGAGTCGATGGCGTAGCGGCGGTCGTGGCCGGGGCGGTCGGCGACCCAGTCGAAGTCCTCGGGGTCGCGCCCCATGGCCTCCAGGATCATGCGCAGGACCGTGATGTTGTCCCTCTCGCCATTTGCGCCGATGAGGTAGGTCTCCCCCATGCGGCCCTTGGTGAGGATGTCCCAGACGGCGCTGGAGTGGTCCTCGGTGTGGATCCAGTCGCGGACGTTCTCGCCGCGGCCGTAGAGCTTGGGGCGCACGCCGTCGACGATGTTCGTGATCTGCCTGGGGATGAACTTCTCCACGTGCTGGTAGGGGCCGTAGTTGTTGGAGCAGTTGGAGATCGTGGTGCGAAGCCCGTAGGTGCGGGTCCAGGCGCGCACGAGCATGTCGGAGCTGGCCTTGGTCGAGCTGTACGGCGAGCTCGGGTGGTACGGCGTCTCCTCGGTGAACTTGGCCGGGTCGTCGAGCGCCAGGTCGCCGTAGACCTCGTCGGTGGAGACGTGGTGGTAGCGGATGCCGTATTTGCGGACGGCCTCCAGCAGGCGGAAGGTGCCCTCGACGTTGGTGCGCAGGAACGGCTCCGGGTCGGCGATGGAGTTGTCGTTGTGGGACTCGGCGGCGTAGTGCACGATCGCGTCGTGGCCCGGGACGATGCGGTCGAGCAGTTCCGCGTCGCAGATGTCGCCCACGACGAGCTCGACGCGGTCGGAGGGCAGGCCCGCGATGTTCTCGGGGTTGCCGGCGTAGGTCAGCTTGTCCAGGACGGTGACGTGTACCTCGGGGTGGTTCTTCACCACGTAGTGCACGAAGTTGCTGCCGATGAAGCCGCAGCCTCCCGTGACGATGATGTTCTTCGGTTCGAAAATCTCAGACATAATGCTCCAAATTAAATCTACCCGTTTGGATGAACGTACTTAAACATTTGAACAAATGAGGCACTGTCAGAAGAAACGTCCTCGCCATTCTCGCGGTTACCGTACTTCCTAAAGCCCAAATAAGTATAAAAGTTCAACAGGCCTCGCGCATCAACAGCGTCAAGAACGACAAATCTACCGCCGGCTAGACGATGAACCTCGCGCACAGAATCCTCTGCAAGAGACATTAACTGCTCGCCACTCACGAAATCAGCATAACGGTCATTTTTGCCAAATTGGGCAAGCAGCACAACAGGGAGCTCAATAGAATCAGAAGCCGAGTCGTACTCACCGAAATATTCGAATTTCTTTCGGAACGACCGACTCACATTGATCGCGGGAATACTTGCAACTTTTAGCGCAAGTGCATAAAAACCAACAAACGACGCGCTGTCGACATCAAATACCAAATATGAAGATGCAGCCCCGCGCTTGTTAAATTCAAGAGCCTTACAACGCACGAAAAGTTCAATGTCAGAATTCCGCTCGCACGAAAAGGAGGAGAGGACCGATTCGACCTTCTCCTCCGATTGAGCTTCGCAAAGATCAAATAACGAATATGCGACCAGAGCCATGTTTAAATACCCATTTTGGCGAACAATTTATCGATTGCTTTTTGCTTCTCAACTGATAGCCGTCCGCCGGTTAAGCGCTTCGGGGATTTAATCGAGGCATCCATCGCTAATCCTTTTTCATATGCTTCGCATAAGGCTCTGGCGCCCTCAACAGAGGTAACCCGAATAGGCGCTTTAATACTAGATGTAGCCATTGATAACTCCCTTCTCCATAACGTCTAGGCAGATTCTACCCAATATACCCTAGTACTCGCGCGGGCTGTTGACGATCTCGCCGGCGGCGACCTTCTTGAGGTGCTGCCCGTAGACCGACTTGCCGTAGGCCTCGGCGGCCTGCTTGAGCCCCTCGGTCGTGATCCAGCCGTTCTCCCAGGCGATCTCCTCGGGCACGGACACGGGAAGGTCCTGGGAGTGCTCCACGGCGCGGACGAACTCCGCGGCCTCGTGCAGGCTCTCCATGGTGCCGGTGTCCAGCCACGCGTACCCGCGGCCCAGGGTCACCACGGACAGCGTCCCCTCCTCCAGGTACATCTGGTTGAGCGTGGTGATCTCCAGCTCGCCGCGGGCCGAGGGCTCGACCTCATGCGCCTTGGCGGCGACGTCGCCCGGGTAGAAGTACAGGCCGGTGACGGCGTAGGAGCTCTTGGGCTCGGCGGGCTTCTCCTCGATGGATACGGCCCTCCCCTGCGCATCGAACTCCACGACGCCGAAGCGCTCGGGGTCGTCCACGTGGTAGCCGAAGACCGTGGCCCTACCGGACTCTGCGTTCTGGACGGCGCGCGTCAGGTGGCGGGACAGGCCGTTGCCGTAGAAGATGTTGTCGCCGAGCACCAGGGCGCACGGCTCGCCGGCGATGAAATCCTCGCCGATCGTGAAGGCCTGCGCCAGGCCGTCGGGGCTCGGCTGCTCGGCGTAGGTCAGGTTCACGCCGTAGCGCGAGCCGTCCCCGAGCAGGCGCTCGAAGTTGGGGAGGTCCGTCGGCGTGGAGATGACCAGGATGTCCCGGATGCCCGCCAGCATGAGGGTGCTAAGCGGGTAGTAGATCATGGGCTTGTCGTAGACCGGCAGCAGCTGCTTGGAGGTCACGAGCGTGAGCGGGTACAGGCGAGTGCCGGACCCGCCGGCGAGGATGATGCCTTTCATATCAAAATCTCCTTCTAAGGAAAAAACAAAAGTGGAGAAGGCTAAAGTAATTCTATATTAATTTGACTGCTATTAATCCTTTCGGAAGAGGAACAACACATGCCAACGGCTCTGATTACCAACCTGAACATCAACTCCCGCACTGGCTCAGAGCTTCACACTCTAGAGTTCGCCAAACAACTGCAAAATAGAGGCTACGTTGTCACCTGCTTTTGTTTATGCGCCGCTTACCCTTTACTTAAAGAATTTGAAGAAGAAGGCATCGAAGTATTGACCCTAGGAGACGAGACCAAACTCGAGAATCAGTATGATTTATTTATTGCACAACACCGAGTAGCAAGTGAATACATATATTCACTTCAAAGAATTACGTTCTCATCCATTTTTATTTCAGTACTCGGGCTCTCAGATGAACATGAAGGCTTGCCCTTTTTCACAAATCTGTCAGACGGAATCATCGCTGTCAGTCATGAAGTTAAAGGTCATATAGAAAACAGCGCTCAGGCGCATAATATTCAGCTCCCCCCCGTCCACGTCTTTCCAAACTACTGCACGAAATCTTTTTACGATTATAATTACCAGGGAAATAATGGACTGAAAAGCATCTGCTGCATATCTAATCATCCCGCCCCAGAATGCCTCGAAGCATTTGATTTATTAAAAAAAGACGGAATAAGGGCCGATGTCTTTGGCTATCAATCTCAAAGTGTCAAAGTGACGCCGGAATTACTTTCTCAATATGATGCTGTAGTTTCCATCGGAAGAACCGCACAGGAATGTATGTCCATGGGAATTCCCTTCTATTGCTATGACCACTTCGGGGGACCTGGCTATATCACTCCTAATAACATTGAACATAATGCCCTTTTCAATTTTTCTGGACGACCAGAGAAACGAAAGAGCTCAGCGCAACAACTCTATAGTGATTTAGTCAATAGCTATGCAGAAGCCCAAAGGATGCAAAGCCAAATTAAGGATTTATGCAAAAACAGATTCCAGCTAGAAAATCTATTCGAACAAGTCATGAGCTTTATTAATGCCAATAAAAACAAAAAGCCTTGCGCACAGAATCCTATTTCTGATGAAGCAAAAGAACTCTACAGGCTAAAGGCGATGAATTATTCAACAAGCTATGAAAACGCTTGCATTGGCCATGGCGAGCTCTTTTATGACAAAGAATCTGAATTCAACCCTCAGGCCCGGCAGTGCAATAGTTATCAGTTTAAATATAGGTACTCAACTGAAGTCGAAATAGAGCTCCCCGAGCAAATAGGAAGAGGGCTTATTATCATTAGATTCGATCCCGATAATAAGCCGTGCAAGTGCACTATTAGCAATTGCAAGCCCATTTCGAATAACTGTTTTTCCTCAAATACAGCGCAAGAGACATTTCTGACATTCGACCCCCAATATCAGTTAACAGGGGCAAAAAATATCCACTTCATTGCAAATAAACTGGACCTCTCGGATGTTATATGTATCTGCAATCAAATCAACAAAAAGCAGACCAGTATATTCGGAAAACTATTTCATAAGTAAAGCTCTGGCGACTTATTGTGTCGCCAGAGCTTTACTTCAATCTACATAGTGCTCATCGGACCGTGGTACGGGTCACCATTGACATAGTACTCTGCCCAAGCAGTGCGCAATTTACCCTGCTCGCGCATAAATCGAATTTTCTTCTCACCGGTCTCATAGCCGCGACTAAAGGATTCATAATGATACAGAAGCGCATCTGCATCGAAAACAACTAACTTATCGAGTGAACGAACCCTCAGACAGAAATCAACGTCATTAAACGCGACTTCGAAGTCTTCATTAAACCCATTAAGCTCTTCAAATACAGAGCGCTTTGTCATCATGCAGGCAGCAGTAACGGCACTTAAGTCTTGTGAAATAACAGCGCGGCGCATGTAACCTGGATCATCCCGGTCAAGGTTGTTGAATACGTGAATGGGCCCACCCATTTCACCTTCATTTTTACAGCAAATCATCATTACGCCCGCATGTTGTACCGTATCATCCGGATATAGCAATTTTGCACCGACGGCCCCAACGTCCTCACGCTGGCAGAAAGACAGCATTGAAGAAAGCCAGCAGCTCTCAATAACCTCGGTGTCATTATTCAAGAACAGCAGGTATTTGCCGGATGTCAGTCCAACGCCATAATTATTGATAGCGGAGTAATTAAACGGACCATCCCATGTTGCAATGCGAACGTTCTCATATTGCTCGGAAACGGTGCGGTAATACTCAAATGTCGCATCCTCCGTACTGTTATTCTCAACAACCAGAATCTCGAAGTTGCGGTAATCAGTTTTTTCCTCAATAGAGTCAATGCAGCGGCGTAAGACCTCAACACTATCTTTATTGGGGATAACGATACTGACCAAGGGTTCTTCATTAAGAGCGTAGGCAATGTGATAGAAACAGGCAGAATCAGTTAACTCCGCAGTTCCGTTCAGACCGCAGCGATCCAAATGCTCTTGCAGTGCCCTTCTACCAGCATCGTCGGCATAGTTCTTATTTCCCGCACTTTTCGCAGTTGACGTATCGCTAATTCTCCAATGATAGAGTACCTCGGGGACATGATAGATATTCTGAGTTCTCTCTACTAAACGCAACAGAAAATCATAGTCTTGAGCTCCATCGAACTCTTTCCGTAGCATCAGTTCTTTAGCGAATGAGGCACGAACGCAAAGCAGATGAGTTATGTAGTTATGAACGCGAAGCAGATCTAGATTGAAATCAGACTTGAAATGAGGGGCCACATACTCACCGGCCTCATTTAAGAAGTCCTCATCGCAATACAGTGCATCAGTATCAGGACAGTCCTGAATTCGCTCTGCATATCTATAAAGAGCAAACGGATCAAGCGTATCGTCGTGATCGAAAAACACGACATAATCACCCTTTGCTTCAGCAATGCCAAAGTTAGTGTTCCCCGAAATACCCTTGTTTGAGTCAAGGGTGACAACTTTAATGCGTTTATCAGTCAATTTATCCAAAGCGGCAGCCAGCTCAACACATTCTGGAGTTGAGTTAATCAAAATGAGTTCCCAATTAGAATATGCCTGATTGATTACAGAATGCACCATATCGTTAAGAAAACTAACAGGTGTCTTATATAACGGAACAACAATACTAAACAGAGGGCCGCAAATTAATTTACATTCACTAAAATCCAGCATCGAAAGATAGTCAATACGTTTGGAATGAGAAGAAGCGTAGGTGCCGGCAGATGAGGCCTTGTAGAAAAGTGGCGATAGCGTCGAAAGATAATATTGAACGGAAGCAGCATCAAAGCACAGAAAACCAGGCTGGTCATTACTGCAATTTCCGTCAGCAACTAGCGTATAAGTGTTGCCGTCCATTGGAATTCGCAGTGTAAAAGAAATTTCAGAACGTCTTTGGCTAAATGTTACGACATCACTGCAACGGCCAACACTTAAATTGCCTAAATCACTTCTGCTGCCGCTCTCATCCAAGAGGAAGATATCGGAGTTTCTGCAACTATACGGCCCGCAAACCACGCCTTTAATGATGAGATCACCGGCAGGTGATTCAAGAGCAAGCTCTGGCCTAACGTGAATTTGATGCGAATAAACCTGCTGATCAATATCACGCAAAGCGAAAGCTAGCTTGCGTTTAAATTTATAACAATAACGTGATAGCCACTTTATAGCAATCCAGCTCAATTTTCCGCTATACAAACTCTTGACCATGCCACTATCTAATCTCAACTTAATAGAGATATGGACTCCGCCAGAACCCAACAACGGAACAGCCAAAATCAACATGTTTTTAGAATTTAATCTATATATCCCAATCGGCAGTTGATTTCCCAAATCCGTGCGCACCTCAGCGGAAATTCCACTAATGTCAACCTGACTATTGATTGCAAAGCCAAAGTAAGCCTTACCGAGGCCGCGGCAAAGACAGGTCAATCTAGCTTTCATCGAATCCTCCAAAATGCACTACAGGCTGCATAATCTGAATTACAAAACACCACTTGAAAGTAACGGAATAATCAAATGAATAAAAATGCGAACGAACAGCAGCAGATAAAATAGCACTATTGCCACAACGGAAAACTTAACTAGCTTAATAAATACACCATAGTCATTAATTGATATGGCCAAGCGCTTCTCTAATGAATTACCAGATTCATCTTTGCAGGATTTAACTTCAATTTCCGCGCATAGCAAGGTCCAGAAACCCTGGCATAACGAAACAATCCCAAAAGCACAAAGCAGAGACAAGATTCCGAATCCAGCCATCACATACCTGCCCTGAGGCTGATAATCAGATGCCCATGAATAGTAAATTGATAAAAGAAATGGAGTCGCAACAGTAATAAGGCCAGGAATAAATGCTAAATAATCGCCAGTTTGTTTTGCAGTAAACAGGCGACGAATAAGACCGATTACGAGTGAAGGAATAAAGACTAATAAATATAAAACGAATGACGTATTGCCTACAAAGATACTCATATATCCAAATGTACCTATAAATGACTGCGCTACAGACAAAGGCCAATACACCGAATAGTTCATTTGATTAAACAAACTGTCAGGCAAATACCCTTGCTGACGTAAGGTGCCACGTTGCGATGGTTTAAAGCCGCTAGCACCATATATCTCAGATGTCTTAGAGCTAGTAGCCATTCCGATAAAGTCTCCGTTATACAACAGCGCATTTCTTATAAAGAACCAGCCGCAGACTATAAATGAACCGGAAAATACCACCAAAGGACGATAGAGAAAAGCGGAAAAATAGTCGGATCTCGTCCTTAAGCAAAAATCTTTTTTAATAGAACTGAAGTAGAATATGATTGCTGCAATTATTACACCATAAGCGTAGTAATAAGAGAGCGCGAGCACCCCCAAGCCGCAGCCCAAGAAAAAACAGCTCCTATAGCTCCAGCGATTCTCTCGTGCATTCAAACAAAGAATTACCACAAGGTTTGTCGAGAGAAATTCAAGCTGCTCAGAATTAAAGTAAGCAGCAAGGAATACGTTTTGTGGTAAAAACGCAAATATAATTGCGGCAAGAATTGATGTTAAATTGCCAAATTTCAGTTTTTTACCCATCAGATAGATGCAAACTATATTCAACGCAGCAAGAAGGCAATTCGATAATCTCGCAGCAATTATTAACGCTGCAGCAGAATTAGGAACCACCAGCTTTGCAACACAGATAAACGGCACTGCAATCAACGAGGACCCGTACACGCTAAATGCATATGATGTACCCCAAACCTCATTTATGATCGCAGGGTCATCTCCACGCGGCAAACAGCCATTCTCTGCAATAAATAAGGGAACTTGTAGCCTCATATACTCATCAGGCGCTGAAGACATAGGCAGACGAAATGCCCACCAGATGCTAATCAAACAAAACACTGCAAGAACAAGCACCAAGCAATAGACGTTTGCATTTTTGTAAAATTTCGTTGAATTCAACCTAAACCTACTTACACACTTAAATGCTGCCACATTAAAGCAATCAACAACAAGCCAGAGTGGCTAAAGACGAAATACGCTGCCCATAGCCATCACCAGGCACTGCCCAGCGACCATTCAAATCCTCGACGCATGGCGCAACGCCACGCTTGACTTTTTCAAAACGGGGGTCGACACAAGGATTATTTAAAGGTTCTTTCGAAGCATAAGCCTTTAAATGTTGGACCTGTGCACGAAGACCAGATCGCACATCCCCAAATGATGCACCGCCCGCGGTAGCATTCACGGCGCCAATACCACCGAAGTTGCACTGTTCTGCTTTTACACTGCCACCAAATTTAAGCCAGCCGGTTTCGAGCATAGCCTGAGCAAACAGTATTTCTGCTTTAACACCTTCAGCATTCGCTTCCTCTAATACTATCTGGCAAAAGTCATTAATAGTTGTTGCGCCCTTGGAGGCATAAATAGTCGGATAGGTATGTCCAGTAGAGTTGTACAAGGAAACCATGCTCGAAACCGAAGCGGCAGACTTTCCCATAATCGGAGTGCCCAAAGTTGTGCACGCCACGAGGTCGGACTCGGAGAAGGGCGACCAGGACGATCCGTTCCAGGCCTGGACCAGGAACTTGTAGGAAGTGCCGTTCGAGAGGCCCTTCACGGTGTAGGACTCCTTCTCGCAGCCGAGCGTGTAGGTCTTGTAGCCGGACCCCTGGCGGACGGCGACCGCGTAGCGGGTCGCTCCGGGCACGTGGCCCCAGGTGAGCTCGACCGACCCGTCGCCGGCCTTCGCGGAGACCTTGGGCCTGACGGTGCCCGACGGGGCGGCGGAGCACAGGTAGCCGTCGGCGGCCGACGACCAGGAGCCGTCGACCCGGGCCTGGACCAGGAAGCGGTGGGTCACGCCGTTGGCGAGGTCGGAGACCTTGAAGGAGGTGCCCTTCTCGTCGAGCGTGTAGGTCCTGTAGGAGCCGTCGGCCATCTTCTCGGCGACGGCGTAGCGCTCGGCGCCGGCGACGGCCTTCCAGGAGACGGTGACCTCACCGTCGCCGGTCGCCTCGGCCTCGGCCTCGGGGGCCCTGGGGTCCGACGGGCGGCACGCCACGAGGTCGGACTCGGAGAAGGGCGACCAGGACGATCCGTTCCAGGCCTGGACCAGGAACTTGTAGGAAGTGCCGTTCGAGAGGCCCTTCACGGTGTAGGACTCCTTCTCGCAGCCGAGCGTGTAGGTCTTGTAGCCGGACCCCTGGCGGACGGCGACCGCGTAGCGGGTCGCTCCGGGCACGTGGCCCCAGGTGAGCTCGACCGACCCGTCGCCGGCCTTCGCGGAGACCTTGGGCCTGACGGTGCCCGACGGGGCGGCGGAGCACAGGTAGCCGTCGGCGGCCGACGACCAGGAGCCGTCGACCCGGGCCTGGACCAGGAAGCGGTGGGTCACGCCGTTGGCGAGGTCGGAGACCTTGAAGGAGGTGCCCTTCTCGTCGAGCGTGTAGGTCCTGTAGGAGCCGTCGGCCATCTTCTCGGCGACGGCGTAGCGCTCGGCGCCGGCGACGGCCTTCCAGGAGACGGTGACCTCACCGTCGCCGGTCGCCTCGGCAGAGGCCTCGGGGGATGGAACCAGTTTACAAGTTAAATAATCGTCAGTCGTAAAGGTATTCCAACGATCATTGGCATAAGCCTGAACGAGAAATGTATATGTCTTCCCGTTTTCAAGCCCATCGATTTCATAGGAAGTTCCTGTGCAATCATACGTATAGGTATCAAAGCTGCCATCGCTCTTGCACAGAGCAATCGCATACTTAGATGCATTGGGGACCGAATCCCAGCTCAACTTGATTTTGCCGTTGCGCATCTCGGAAACCACCGGATCAGGTTTAGCTTCCTTCGAAAGGCCGAACTGTTTAGCAATAGCCAGAGCATCTGCCTGACCCATTTTTTGAAGGTATAGCGAGTTGGCCAAAAGTCCGGCGTCATAACTATTGTCGATGAAACCATGTTCGACCAAAACCGCCGGAATGCCATACTGGCGGCAGTTTCTAATGACAGCAAGGCTGTCTGCATTACTACCATCCGGGTAATACAATTGTTTACCGTTAAAATCGTAATAATCATTTTTTGTGCCACGGCTAACAAGACCAACAGATGCAAGTCTGTTCAAGACATCTTGACCCAGAGACTCTCCGAGTTCATTAAATGAAGAATACCAGCTAGCTTGCCTCGGAATCCAAATTTCCGCTCCGGTACCACCACCCGAGTTGATATGAAAGCTCATGAACAAAGTGGCTTTGCTGTCTCTCGCGATTTGCGCCCGAGCAATGAGCTCGTTTGTAGTGTTGGCAACCCCAGTGACGGAAGCGTCGGAATCACGCGTCATAATAACTCGAACACCAGCGTATTTCTGGAGTTCATCGCGGCAATAACGCGCGATTTGTAGTGTAAGGTCCTTCTCACGAAGACCATTGCCGACGGCGCCGGAATCCCAACCGCCATGACCTGCGTCTAAAACAAAGACCCAATTGCGTGCCCGGGCTGAATTTTCCGAAATGGCATCAACAGCGGATTCCAACGAATCAAACGAAGCGCCCGTGTCGTCTGTAAACACGGACTCAAGCTGATCGTCCGAGTCGCCACCAGACAGCAATCGATACGGTGCAGCTACTTCACCGGCACTAAACATCTGATCAGAAATTTCATCAGGAAAAAAACGAGTTGCTCCAGAGGCATACTCCACCTTAAGCAAGGAATAAACACCAGCGGCAGAGACGCTCGAAGAGAAAAGATATGTGTTGTCAGCACTGGAAGTGACATCGAATCGGATAAGGGCTTCAGACGCAGTATTTGCACAATACAGTGCCACAGGCTCATCCGACGGCGTCCCGTCAAAGCCCAAAGCAACTCTTTGTGCATCTCCGAGGTCAACGTGACTCTTCTCGATATAAATAAACGAAAGGTTATCTACATCTGAGCTATCGGCAAAAGCGTTAACAGGATGACCAAGAAAAAGAGAAAGAAGTGACATAGCAAAGATTGCGGTCAACAAATAGCGCTGGATACTCTTTTGCATATACAGTCCTTAAAAGAAAAAGGCGGCCAGAAGCCGCCTTTTAATATCTATCGAGTGGCGTAAAAAGAAAGAACAGCGTCAGCAACATGATGCCTATCGGCATCGCTTAGCCCATAGTACATAGGCAACCTGACAAGCCTGTTGCTTTCAGAGGTAGTAAACCTGTCTTCCCCGTCAAAACGACCAAACATCTTTCCTGCAGGCGCATCATGCAAAGGAATGTAATGGAAAACAGCTTGGACACCATGATCCTTAAGGTAAGAGATAAAATCACCGCGTTCCTTAAGATCTTTACACTTGATGTAAAACATATGCGCGTTATGTTCGCAGCCTTCAGGAATATAGGGGAGCTCAATCTTGCCGGCATCTGCAAGCGGCTTTAAAGACTCCTGATAAAAATGCCAAGTTGAGAGTCGGTTCTCATTAATTTCATCAGCATGCTCCAGCTGCGCCCAAAGATAGGCCGCATTCATGTCAGAAGGCAGGTAGCTCGACCCACGATCAACCCAAGTGTACTTGTCTACTTGACCCCTAAAAAAGCGCTGACGATTAGTCCCTTTTTCGCGAATAATTTCAGCACGATCACAGTAACGCGAGTCGTTAATAGAAAGCGCGCCACCTTCGCCCATCGAATAGTTCTTAGTTTCATGAAAGCTATAGCAACCAAAATGACCAATAGTGCCGAGAGCCTTACCCTTATAAGAACTCAAAACACCCTGTGCCGCATCTTCAACGACCAACAAGTTGTTGCGCGTAGCGATGTCCATGATTCGATCCATATCACATGCAACGCCAGCATAATGCACAGGAACGACAACCTTGGTTTTATCAGTTATCGCCCTCTCAATGGCATCGGGATCAATATTCATTGTGTCAGGGCACACGTCAACAAACACCAAAGTGGCGCCGACCATTTGAAAAGCCGTAGCAGTAGAAGAGAAAGTGAAGCTAGGCAGAATCACCTCATCACCAGGATGTAGGTCGCATAAGATTGCTGTAAGCTCAAGCGCGCTCGTGCCGCTAGTCGTTAGCAGGATCTTATTGGAATTAAAACGGTTCTCGAGCCATTCGCTACATTTTTTGGTAAAAGGACCATCACCACAAATCTTACGATTGACAGCGCAGGCCTCTCGAACATATTCCATTTCCGTGCCCACATAAGGCGGGAGATTAAAATTGATCATATAGCAGCTCCAAATGAATATAGTCCGATACCAAGCAAAATAAGAAGCAGTGAAATCCACTTCCGCCGAGACATTTTCTCATGAAAAATCGTAATACCGAATATTGTCACATATATGTAGCTGGTGGCTTCCAACAACGGACCCATGGAAAGGGGAATCCCTTTATAAGCAAAAATCGAAAGAAAGGTCGTACAAACGAAAAGGAAGTAAGCGCAAATCACTAGAGGGTTCAGATACTCTCGAACCCTGCTGTCATACGTCTTAAGAGCAGCCTTCTTTAGCATTACTTGAGATATTGCACTAATAAAAACACCGAGGAGAAGGAGCAAGCCATATCGAAAATCCACAGCACTTCCCTCCTAAGCAGCATCGGAATCTGAAGAGGCAAACAAAGCCACGCCAATTAATACAATAATGCCTCCGGCAACCTGAAGAAAGCCAAGCTGCTCCTTAAAGACAATTACACCCCATACCATGCCCCATACAACTGTAACGGCGCGATTGGCATAGGCTGTCGTTAATGGCAGTCGTTTAATAATTTGTTGCCAGCAAATAGCATAAATGCCAAGCAGCATGATAATTCCGGCATAGCAGACACAAAAACCGAAAGATAGAAAAGGATAGCCTGCCGCAAACTTACTTAAGATACCGCTACAGGAATACAAAACCAATAGCAGATGAAGCGCTAAGAAAACGCGTCCATTTTTCAATTTCTATACGCCTCGCTTCGGCAAGTACTTTTCCAAATTATCAATCGAATCTGAAGTCAGGATATAGAAGCCGTATCTGCTGCCGCTATCGACAATTTCATGCTCCATGTCATTGTCCACAGAACTTCGCTCGACCCTCACATGCCTATCGCATTCTGCTTGTCGAAGCATCGCTAAGTCTTCGCCATCAAAAATAAATCGAATCATGGCGCATTCAGGATGCTCAGAGACACTCAGGTCGGGCTCACGCCCAGTAGCAACAGAAATTACAGCACCCAAGAAATCAACTCCCGTTGAGAGTTCCACGAGATCGCTGCCGATACAGTCGCCACCCATGCGGCTACCAATTTCGACAATACGAATATCCTCATTCTCATTAACCAAAATCTCTGAATGAGAAGCGCCAAATTCAACTCCCAAAGAATCTAGGGCGTGAGAAACAACTTCAATGATTTTGGAACGTAAAGAATCTGAAACGGGTGCAGGCTGTAAGTGACCAGTTTCAATGAAATGCGGAGCTCCAGTTGTGTATTTCCTCGTCAGTGCAAGAAAGTGATGCTCGCCTTTCCAAGAAACAAATTCAACACTAAATTCAATGCCAGCAAAAAACTCTTCAACGACACATGCCTTAGAAAAGGAAACATTGATTGCGGCGCGGACGGCATCCTCAAGTCCTTCTGAAGACTGAAGCTTAGTGATGCAACGACTACCAGACCTGTCAACAGGCTTTACGATTATTGGATAAGTGAGATCTAAACCATCAATATCTGTAAGGTCGGTCACCTGGTAGCTTTTAGGAGAAGGGTCTCCATTTTTGAAAAAGGCTTCACGCATTAAGTGCTTATTTGTGGATACGTCGATGCAGTCAACTGAATTGGCACACAGACCGAGTTTGTCGGCAACCTTAGAAACAGTAATGTTGCCGAGATCCGTACCGATAGAACAAATACCGTCAATACCGATAGAGCTACACTTCTCAGCAATTTGATCGATTTCGGTAATACTAATAGGATAGAAATAGTCAGCAGTGCGCTCGCCAATATCGCCGCATTCCCATGCGAAGACATGCGTTTCGAAGCCAAGTTGTTTGGCCTTAAGAATCAATGGATTTTGAAAATCAGACGCACCGATAATAGCGAGCTTTTTCGACATCTTTACTTCTCCCAATTGGCCGAAGAGTTCTTTTCGAAATCATTCCAGCGGCCGCTTTCCATCTCAGCCTTATAATCGAGCATCATCGAATAATAGTCTCTATAAGCTGGAACAAAGCCGAAATCACGCTCAGCCTTACTCATATCGAACAAAAATGAAGGGGTGTTGTTCTTGAGCTCCGGCCTGTAAACGATTTTCGATTTAGAGCTGTCGCCAAATACCTCGATAACTGCACGAGCCTGATCTTCAAGCTCCAAAGGAACCCCGCTTGTCATGTTATAAAGCCCATGCGTTGAATTGCTTTCCAAAGCCATTCGATATGCCCGAGCAACATCCTTCACATAGATAATGTCTCTTGAGATATGAGGGTCTCCCCATATCTCAAGGTTCTGTCCGGACGCGGCCTTTTCGATCCAGACTTGGATAGCAGACTTGTACGGCTTACCATCAACTAAGATTGTGCCATGAGGTCCAACGCCGTAAACCGGAGGAAAACGGAACACTGCCCCCTGAAGACCATGTTGCTGCGAATAATACTCAATCAAATCGTTGGCAGCATTCTTCGTGATGGTATAGACAGCGTGGTCACCAGTAAAGGAGAAATTCCTGGGCTCATCCTCAGTAATGGCATAGTCCTTTCTCCATGCCCCAGAGACATCACCATAGGTAGTGGCGGAAATTATCTTCTTGATACCATTCGTCCTGCAATACTCGAGCACGTTCACTGTGCCCATAATGTTCACTCTAACGTAATCGATAGCATTCTCTTCGTTAACCAAATCAGCAGTTGCATTGGCAGGAAGCAAACCAGCTAGAAGAATAACGCCCTCGACGTTATCAGCAGGGAGTTTTGAAAAATCTTCAGGCTTAGTAATATCGAGACTAATAAACTCGGCACCCATGTCTTCAAGGAAAGGACGAAGACGTTCATTCCTACCGGTAGCAATAACTTGTTTGCCTGATTTGACAAGCTCGTCAACGGTATACATACCGATAAAACTGGTTGCTCCAATAACAATTACCATAGCTTACTCATCCTTTCCATTGCACTCTTTTTCAATCACATACAAAGGTCTATTTTTAACCTCAGTAAAAATATTGCCGACGTACAGTCCAACGATTCCAATTGCAGACAAAATGAGCCCACCCATAAAAAAGATGGAACAAAGAAGGCTAGTCCATCCAACTTGAATTCCCGGAACACAGATTTTCTGAACTATCGCTGCAATTAGAACGAGCAAGGCAACGAAGGACATTGCAAAGCCAACGTTAACCGCAAATTTCAAAGGCTTATTAGACTGGGCGGTAATAAGCTCAAACGCCATATTAAGCTTTTTCCTAAAACTATAGGAAGACTCACCTGCAAAGCGTTCATCGCCAACTATCTCTATCGCAGTTTGTCTAAACCCAAGCCACTTAATAAACATCGTGTATCCACGGTTATGTTCACGCATTGAACAATACTGAGAAATTACCGCGCGACGAGCAATACTGAAGTTGCAAAGTGAAGGATCATAACTACCGTCAGTAAAATACTCATACACTTTATAAAAAGCTCGAGACAACGCCATAGTCAAAGCGCTATCTTTTCGCTCTACCCTTTTTGCAAAGACGACATCGAAGCCCTCCAGAGCTTTATTATAGAGCTGGGGAATAGCCTCCGGCCTATCCTGAAGGTCGCAATCCATTACGACAACCCAATCACCATGGCAACAGTCAAGACCCGCAGTGATTGCACGAATTTGGCCAAAATTACGAGCAAGCTTGATTCCATACACACGTTCATCAGCGTCGCATATCGACTGCACAACAGACCACGAATCATATGGATCGTGGTCGTCAACAAGAACGAGCTCGAAAGACGCCTCCATCTTTTCAAAAACATCAACGATTCGCTTATGCAGTTCGGGCAGCGCCTCTTTACAACCATAAACTGGAATTACAACAGAGAAATCCATAACTAGCCTTAGATTGAGTCAAATAACCTACTCATGATGCATTCGATTAAGCGAACCGTCAAATCATAGTGAAGGCAATCATCAAACGAACGCCGGGCCTATTTGATGAGCACACACTGCTGACGAACCTCACTTTTATTAGCGTTATTAAAACAAGGGCCAATCAGGTTGCCAGGCAAAATTTGGTGCCACATCTTATTGTCATGGGAGTTATCTCCCCAGAAAAATCCAATATGGCAATCGATAGAACCATCTGTTTTAAAGAAAACTACATCGCCCTTCTTAGCCAATCCGCTATTCAACATATCGGCAACTGTGTTGAAGTGATAAACCTTACAGCCAGAGTCAATTGCATAACCATACCAGCGCCACGCATTGATATAGCCGCCGCCGCCGGGCCCCGCACCCCACGGAGTATGGTTGTTGTTGGCTGCGACTGCATCAACGTTTACGCCAAGAGATCTAAATACATGGGCAACAAAACCAGTGCAGTTCATACCGGTGTAGCCCCCGGGCCCTGGAGCGCCGTTAGGGTACAAGCAAGTCTGATATGAAAAGCCACTTGAATATCGAGTACCAAGATAATAGCCATTGTATTGATGGCTCGTCAGCCAATTAACAACGGTTAGGCGCGGAATGCCAAATACAGTGTCATTCGTGCCCGTCGGCTTTACACTAACCAGGTCGTCTTCATCAAAAGGCGACCATACGCCATCGAGATAAGCCTGAACGACAAACTGATAGGTCTGTCCACCGTTTAGTCCTTCAACTCTATACGAATTGCCAGTGCAGTTGTATGTATAAGTTTTATAGCCACTATTCGTCTTTACCGCGATAGCATAACGCGTGGCGCCCGACACCTTACTCCAAGATAGATTTGCACAAAGATCCCCAGCTTTACCAGTTACACGAGGAGTAATTACACCATGTGGAACTGCGTCCACAAGCAGCGCATCACCGTAAGCAGACCAGGCTCCATCTACGTAAGATTGCACAAGAAACCTGTGATTGCGTCCATTCGTAAGGTCGGAAACCGTATAGCTAGTGCTCAAACAATTAGTCGTGAACGTTACATATGAGCCATTCTTATACTCTGCAATCGCGTATCGCGTTGCATTGGGAACAAAGTCCCAAGTAAGCTGTATTTTTCCATCGCCAGGACAAGTGGCCTTAACATTTTGAGGGGAACGAACGTCCTCAAGAACGGCTTCACATAAATACGCGTCCGAGGAAGAGCTCCACCCTCCATTTACAAATGCTTGTACAAGGAAACGGTAAGTATTACCGGGATTCAAGCCGGAAACCAGATACGAGGACTCTTTGACATCAAGAGAATACGTCTTGTAGCTATTTCCAGTCTTAAGAGCAACCGCGTACCTCTCTGCTCCAGGAATCTGATTCCACGAAAGAACACAGGAGGTCGCCGTGGCTTTCTCTAGATGAGGCTTCGGAGCATTAGGATCTTCGGGAATAGCGGTAACAAAGTCCTTGCTCCCAAAAGGAGACCAGCGACCATCAATATTAGCCTGAACAATAAATGAATACTTCTGGCCATTGGTAAGTCCATTAATGGTGAATTCGGTATTAAGACAGTCATAGGTGACAGTCTTATATCCTTTATTTGTTTTATATGCAATCGCATATCGTAATGCACCGGCAACTGGATTCCACTTAAGGTCCACCGTCCCATCGCCAACAGCAGAAACGCTAACCTTAGGAGAAACAAGGGAGTACGGCATGCAGGTGATGTAGTCAGTATCCTCAAGAGCGGTCAAACGATCGTAAATCTTCGCCCTAACATAGAACGTATATTCTTCACCGTTTTTCAAACCTTTGATTTCAACGCTAGTTTGATGGGATTTCAATCTATACGACTTGCCGTTCGAACACGAAACCACATATTGATTCGCGCCGGGCACGCGGCCCCACGACAGCTCGACGCTGCCGTCGCCGGCGGTCGCCGCGGGCGCGGGCTTGACGGTCCCCTCCGGCCTGCAGCGCACGAGGCTCGCCGGGCCGAAGGAGGACCAGCGGCCGTTCACGTAGGCCTGGACGAGGAAGTCGTGGTCGTAGCCGTTGGGCAGGTCCGTGACGGTGTAGGACGTCCCGGCGAGGGACTTGGTGAAGGTGGCGTAGGTGCCGTTGGAGAAGGCCTCCGCAACGGCGTAGCGCTCGGCCCCCTCGACGGGCTCCCAGGTCAGGGTCACCTCGCCGTCCCCGGTCGCCTCCGCCCTGGGGGCGGGCGCCGACGGGTCGGAGGGCGTCGCGGAGACCAGATCGGAGTCGGAGAAGGAGGTCCACCTGCCGTAGACGCAGGCCTGCACGAGGAATCGGTAGCTCGTCCCGTTGGACAGCCCGGAGGCCTTGAAGGACTCGCCGGAGCAGGAGGTCGTCAGCGTGCGGTAGCCGGACCCGTTCCGGTAGGCCACGGCGTACTTGGCGGCGCCGGGCACGCGGCCCCACGACAGCTCGACGCTGCCGTCGCCGGCGGTCGCCG
>UQUG01000004.1 GCA_900544205.1 uncultured Collinsella sp. | reverse complement strand
GGCGGAGTGGCGCGTGGCCGCCCGGCCGGCGGCGCGCCTCCTCGGCCTGTAGCCGGCCTTGCGCCTGAGCTCCATGTTGGTCATGCCGTCGTAGCCCGCCGAGACCCAGCGGTAGATGGTCGACGGCGACAGGTCCACCGGGCCGCCGTTGCATGCGGCCATCTGCTCGGGCGAGAGCCCCCGGCGCAGGCAGTCCCTTATCGCCTCCAGCCTGGCCGCCGCGGCCGGCTCGTCGGCGTCTATCCCGCGCCTGGACGAGACGAGGACCGAGTCGGCGCACAGCTGCGCGGCGCGGGCCTCGTAGAAGACGTGCGGGCGGCGCTTGCAGCCCATCGCGCGGTAGCGGCCGCACCCGTTGCAGCAGCGCGGCCACGCCGCCAGGCGCGGGCAGGCCGACGACAGGTCGGTGTCGGCGCCCACGCGCTCGCCGCGCCTGGGCTTCGGCGCCGTCACGAACCTGTGCGACGCCACCTCGGCGCTCACCGTCGAGGGCGACCTGCCCAGCTCCCTCGCGATCTCCCTGCACGAGGCCCCGCGCTCCAGCATCCTCTGGACCGTGTCCCGCTCGTGCCTCGTGAGCCTTCCGTAGGCCCTCGGGGCCGCTTTCGCGGAACCCTTCTTCCTCTTTCCGGACATGCCGTCCTCCGATCTTCCGGGGCCGGCCGGTCCGGCCCTCAGGGTATCGGGTTCCCACATTCATCCGTACATGTACGGATGAATGTGGGAGGTGTTCGGATGAAGTCGATAATCAAGGTGTCATTCAAAAGCGTTCCGTTGGTCGTAATAGAATAGGTAAAGTTTCTATTGGGGTATATTCTTTTTGAATAGTCGACCGTTTTCCATATCAGCGGCTCGTTAATCATGGGTTCCCCACCAAAAAAGACGATCGCAAGCGTTTCGTTTTCCGATGAACTTGCGACGAGGTAGTCGACCGCCTTGAAGGCTATCTCGTCTGTCATCAGCAGAGGAGACGTTCCATAATCTCCTTTACCGGCAAAACAGTAACTACAACCAAGGTTGCATGCATGTGAAACGTGGAGTTCGATGGATCTAAGTTTTCGAGGCGTGTCTTTTGTTAAGAAAGTCCGCTCAGACAATCGTTGATACTCATCAATGTCGTCTTCAAGTTCTGCTATGGTCGTTTGGTCGTAGCCTTTCGCAGCAAGTGACTTTGTTAGCAACTTCGAGTTGACCGTTCTTCCCGATGCTTCAAATATGCGAAGCGCATCTTCTGATGCTTGGTCAACCTGAAAGCAATTGCGAGTGACCTCATCGAAGCAGTAACGACGATCACTTACTGAGAAAAAATGCATACGTTCCTCAATTTCATGCTGGACTGGCACTAACCTTGTTTATTGTTGCGCAGCTATAAAAAACCACCAGCGGGGATTCGGTGTGCGGCCCAATCGGACTCCCAAAAGGTTCTATTTGAGACTGGCAAGCTTTGTGTTGTTGGCACTTCGACAGCGCTCTTTATTCCAACATGGAGCCTCGCAGTTTGAGTCGACTTGCCTCTGGAAGGTCCGATCTTAACTTGATTTAGGATGAAAACAGATTACAGGCGCGCTCCTCTAGAAAGAAAGGAAACCAATCGCCGCCTTTCACCAGGAAAGTTTTTATAGCCCACCTCGAGCAAAATGAAAGATGCGAGAGCGATTGGGGAACAACGCGAATCTCCCCTTTTGGGTGGGAGCGAGCCTTCAGCCACCGGCGAACGACTCGCCCTGGTCAGAATCTGGAAGTGGTGCCGGGCCGCTTGGGCCTCCCCGGTGACTTCGTGGGGCTTACCTGCCTGACGTCGAGGAGTGCATCCGCAAGATTCGTTCCCTATGCCGTTTGCTCTCACGCCCGCCTTAGTTCCAAGTCGGGCGAGCCGCCGCGCTCATGTGACCCGTGGCGGCGACACGTCGACGCCGCGCTCGCTGAGCACATTTTCGGTCGCGGGCGAGCACGAGGTCGCGCCGGCGCATCCGCTGGGACTGCTGTGCGTGCAAAACGGCTACGTGGTGAGCGTCCCGCGCTGGATTCAGCCGAGTGAGGAAGGCGTTGAGATCGGCGCGCTGGCAACGGGGGAGGGCGGCATCACCGACGACGTCTCGGCCCGCCATGCCCATATCTGGTGCGACGAGTCTGGCGCATGGTTTGTCGAGGACCTGTCGTCCACTAACGGCACCGTGGTGGTAAACGGGGCCACGAGTGTGTGTATTCAAGTAGAGCCCGGCCGCTCCGCCCAGCTCAACCCCGGCGACGAGCTCAAACTCGGCGAATCCACCACCTACGCCATCCTGCTCGGCGCCCTCTAGCCGGCAGTTAGGGACGTTCCTTTCCTGCCGGTACTTGGGGACACTCCTTGGCGCGTCAGAGCCAGTCGTCCGGGGATGGAGGGACCATTCTGGCCTTTGGCGGTCAGTCGGGGTAAACCTTTACCGCCCGCCTATATTTGCCGAAATTACACTTGACGGCGGGGTACAATAAACCCGCATGCGGATTTTCGTTGCGGGCGCTTCCCATCGCCGGGGCGTGCCCGGGAGCATCCGGCATGCGGCCTTTGCGGCGCTCGGTCATGTGCAAGACGGGTAGCTGGGCTTGTGGAGCGCGTGCAGCCCTCCTCGCCTCGGCATGCCTTCTCTCCACGCCATGTACCTGCTGCTGAGTCCGCCTGCCAGATGATTGGAAGCAACAGCGAAAATCCCATCACGCCAACATCCCGGCGATCGCCGGGGCCTGTATACCTATATGAGAGGAGAGGGGTATATGGCGCGTAAGTTTAAGTCTATGGACGGCAACGAGGCGGCCGCATATGTTTCGTATGCGTACACCGAGGTAGCGGGAATTTATCCCATTACGCCGTCCAGCCCGATGGCCGACCATGTCGACCAGTGGGCGGCCCAGGGTCGCAAGAACATCTTCGGCACCCCGGTCAAGGTCGTCGAGATGGAGTCCGAGGCAGGTGCAGCCGGTACCGTTCACGGTTCGCTGGGCGCCGGTGCTCTGACCACCACCTACACGGCTTCCCAGGGCCTGCTCCTGATGATCCCGAACATGTACAAGATCGCGGGCGAGCAGCTCCCGGGCGTCTTCCACGTCTCCGCGCGTTGCGTCGCTTCGCACGCCCTGAACATTTTTGGCGATCACTCCGACGTCATGGCTTGTCGTCAGACCGGCTTCGCCATGCTCGCCGAGGGCAACGTCCAGGAGGTCATGGACCTCTCGCCGGTGGCTCACCTTGCCGCCATCGAGGGTAAGACCCCGTTCCTTAACTTCTTCGACGGCTTCCGCACCAGCCACGAGATCCAGAAGGTCGCCATGTGGGACTACAAGGATCTGGCCGAGATGTGCGACATGGACGCCGTCCAGGCTTTCCGCGACCACGCGCTCAACCCTGAGCACCCGCATACCCGCGGTAGCCACGAGAACGGCGACATCTTCTTCCAGAACCGCGAGGCCTGCAACAAGGTCTACGACGAGCTTCCCGCCGTCGTCGAGGGCTACATGAAGAAGATCAACGAGAAGCTCGGCACCGATTACGGCCTGTTCAACTACTACGGCGCTCCCGATGCCGACCGCGTCGTCGTGTGCATGGGCTCCTTCTGCGACGTGCTCGAGGAAGTCATCGACTACCTCAACGCTCACGGCGAGAAGGTCGGCCTGGTCAAGGTTCGCCTGTTCCGTCCGTTCTCCATCAAGCACTTCGTCGACGTTCTCCCCGAGACCGTCCAGAAGATCGCCGTCATGGACCGTACCAAGGAGCCGGGTTCCATCGGCGAGCCGCTCTACCAGGACGTCGTCTCCGCTCTCTACGAGGCCGGCAAGACGGGCATCAAGGTCGTCGGCGGCCGCTACGGCCTGGGCAGCAAGGACACGCCTCCCGCGTCCGCGTTCGCTGTCTTCGAGGAGCTCAAGAAGGACGAGCCCAAGCGCGAGTTCACCATCGGCATTGTCGATGACGTGACCAACCTGAGCCTGCCCGAGGCCGAGGATACGCCCAACACCGCAGCCCCCGGCACCATCGAGTGCAAGTTCTGGGGCCTGGGTGGCGACGGTACCGTCGGCGCCAACAAGAACTCGATCAAGATCATCGGCGACCACACCGACAAGTACGTCCAGGCCTACTTCCAGTACGACTCCAAGAAGACCGGCGGCGTCACCGTCTCGCACCTGCGCTTTGGCGATTCCCCGATCCGCTCGCCGTACTACGTGACCAAGGCCGACTTCGTCGCTTGCCACAACCCCAGCTACATCGTTAAGGGCTTCAAGATGGTCCGCGACGTCAAGCCGGGCGGCACCTTCCTGGTCAACTGCCAGTGGAGCGACGAGGAGTTCGCCGAGCACATGCCCGCCGTGGCCAAGCGCTACATCGCGAACAACAACGTCAACGTCTACCTGATCGACGCTATCGACCTGGCCGCCAAGGTCGGCATGGGCAAGCGCACCAACACGGTGCTCCAGTCCGCCTTCTTCGCGCTGGCCAAGGTCCTGCCCGCCGAGGACGCCCTGCAGTACATGAAGGACGCGGCTACCAAGTCCTACATGAAGAAGGGCCAGGCTATCGTCGACGCCAACCACAAGGCCATCGATGCCGGCGCTACCGCCTTCCGTAAGTTCGAGGTCCCGGCCGACTGGGCTACCGCCGAGGACGCCGCTCCCGTCGAGCTCTCCGAGGAGACCAAGTCCGCTATCGCCCAGCAGGTCAAGAACCTGCTCGAGCCCATCGATCGCATGGACGGCGACAGCCTGCCTATTTCCGCCTTCGTCGATTGCGCCGACGGCCAGTTTGAGCTGGGCGCCTCCGCATACGAGAAGCGCGGCGTCGCCGTCGTCGTTCCCCACTGGGACGAGACTAAGTGCATCCAGTGCAACCAGTGCGCCTACGTGTGCCCGCATGCCACCATCCGTCCGTTCGCGATGACCGAGGACGAGGCTGCCGCCGCGCCCGAGGCTACCCGCACGCTCGACGCTATGGGCCCCAAGGCCAAGGGCATGAAGTTCACCATGGCCGTGTCCCCGCTCGACTGCATGGGCTGCACCAACTGCGTCAAGGTCTGCCCCAAGGGCGCCCTCGAGATGGTTCCCACCGAGCAGGAGATGGACCAGCAGCCCGTTTGGGACTACATGGTCGAGAACGTCTCCGAGAAGAAGGAGCTCATCGCGGCCAACGTCAAGGGCAGCCAGTTTAAGCAGCCCTACTTGGAGTTCTCCGGCTCCTGCGCCGGCTGCGCCGAGACCGCCTATGCACGTCTGGTGACACAGGTCGCCGGCGACCGCATGTTCATCTCCAACGCCACCGGCTGCTCTTCCATTTGGGGCAACCCCGCTGCCACCGCTCCTTACTGCAAGGACAAGGACGGTCACGGCCCGGCGTGGAACAACTCCCTGTTCGAGGACAATGCCGAGCACGGTCTGGGCATGGCCGTTGGCTATGAGGCCGTTCAGCACAAGCTGATCGCCGCTACCCAGGACATCATCGCTGCCGATGGTCCGTCCGACGAGCTCAAGGCCGCCGGCCAGGCTTGGATCGACTCCGTCAACGACGCCGAGGCCTCCAAGACCGCTGCCGCTGCCTACGTTGCCGAGCTCGAGAAGTGCGGCTGCGACGCTTCCAAGGCGATCCTCGCCGACAAGGCTTACCTCACCAAGAAGTCCTTCTGGATCTTCGGCGGCGACGGCTGGGCCTACGACATCGGCTTCGGTGGCCTGGACCACGTCCTGGCTTCCGGCCACAACGTCAACGTCTTCGTCTTCGACACCGAGGTCTACTCCAACACCGGCGGTCAGGCCTCCAAGGCCTCGAACCTGGGCCAGGTCGCTCAGTTCGCCGCTGCCGGTAAGGTGACCAAGAAGAAGTCTCTGGCCGAGATCGCCATGAGCTACGGCTACGTCTACGTGGCGCAGGTCGCCATGGGCGCCAACCCGGCTCAGACCCTCAAGGCCATCCACGAGGCCGAGGCCTACGACGGCCCGTCCCTCATCATCGGCTACAGCCCCTGCGAGATGCACTCCATCAAGAAGGGCGGCATGCAGAACTGCCAGGCCGAGATGAAGAAGGCTGTCGAGTGCGGTTACTGGAACCTCTTCCGCTTCAACCCCGAGGCTGCTGCCGGCAAGAAGTTCTCGCTCGATTCCAAGGAGCCCGCGGGCGGCTATCAGGAGTTCCTGATGAACGAGGCCCGTTACGCTTCGCTGACGCGTTCCTTCCCCGAGCGCGCCGAGGAGCTCTTCAAGGAGAACGAGCAGGCCGCTATGGACCGCTACGCTCACCTGCTGAAGCTCAAGACGGTGTACAACGAGGCCTAGGTCTCTCACCGCAGGATCTGAGGGCTGACCTTCGCGGACGTCCTCGGACATGAAAGAACCCCCGCTGCGCACTACGTGCGGCGGGGGTTCTTTCGTCCTGCGGAGTGTCCGCGAAGGTCAGCCCTCAGATCCTGCTACGACTACGTCCTCGGATTGTGTGGGCGGATGAAGGACGTAGTTGGTCGGGTATTCCGTCCCCTTCGCTGTTTCGCGGCTTTGCCGCGAAACCACGCGTTACTTTGGGAAAGGGCTGGGGACTTGGTCGTTACCGCCTTCTATCCCCGTGCTTTGGGGCTGGCTGTCTTTTTGGAGCTCATCTATATTCCTTATGCTGGATGAAAAACGCCATGTTATTGCAGGGCTGCATACTCGTCCAATAAGTGCATAGAATCTCGTATAGTGCGAGTAAGATTTTGCGCTGTCTGTTTTATGTTTAGCAAAGATACAGTTTGCATAATCTGGTCTAATCTCTGCTCTATTAAAATAAAGTTGCACGTAAATGACGTAGATATGCTTGAGCTGGGTTTCTTTACGCTGAGCGGGCAAAAGCGACCGTTCACCGTTCAACTATTTTCAAAATGAATAAAATGAGCGATAAAGAGAATATAAACCTTAATAAACTCGCGTATCGCACGGGCGCGGGTTATTAATGGGTTGTAGGCCTTTTACAGAAAGGATTCCAGCAATGTCTAAGCCTCTTGGCAAGCCCGATCGTATCGTCGTCGCCCTTGGCGGCAACGCCCTCGGCAACAACCCCGTTGAGCAGATCGAGGCCGTGAGCAACACCGCTCACGCTCTCCTCGGCCTGATCGAGCAGGGCAACGAGATCATCATCACCCACGGCAACGGCCCGCAGGTTGGCATGATCCAGAACGCCTTCGCCGCTGCCCATGACGCCATCGGCACCCCCGAGATGCCGCTGCCCGAGTGCGGTGCCATGTCCCAGGGCTACATCGGCTATCACCTGCAGCAGGGCATTGGCCGCGAGATGCACAAGCGCTATAAGCGCTGGCACGCCGCAACCGTCGTCACCCAGATCGAGTGCGACCCGGACGATCCCGCGTTCAAGAACCCGACCAAGCCGATCGGCCCCTTCTACACCGAGGAGCAGGCCAAGGAGTTCATGGCCGAGGACCCCTCCAAGGTCTTCGTCGAGGATTCCGGCCGCGGCTGGCGTCGCGTCGTCGCTTCCCCCGATCCCAAGAAGATCGTCGAGGCTGACTCCATCCTCAACCTGCTCGACAACGAGTTCATCGTCATCGCCTGCGGTGGCGGCGGCATCCCCGTCGTCCGCGACTACGAGAACAAGGGCTGCTACAAGGGCGTTCCCGCCGTCATCGACAAGGACCTGGGCGGCGAGCTGCTGGCCGAGGACTGCGACGCCGACGTCCTGTTCCTGCTGACCGCCGTTGAGCATGTCGCCATCAACTTTGGCAAGCCCAACCAGGAGGAGCTCGAGGACATCACCGCCGACGAGGCCGAGCGCCTGGCCGACGAGGGTCAGTTCGGCAAGGGTTCCATGGAGCCCAAGGTTCGCGCTGCCATCAAGTTCGCGCGTTCCCGCAAGGGCCGCACCTGCATCATCGGCGCCCTGGACAAGGCCGCCGAGACCATGGCTGGCCTCTCCGGTACCCGCATTCACGAGTAGTCTCTACTCTGTTGCCTCTCTCGTGGGCGCCAGGCAAAGCGCCCACAAACTAGCCTCTCTTCATGAGCTCCGCAGTCCGCTCCGACTGCGGGGCTTTTGCTATTCACCTAGTCATTGGGGACGTTCTTAAACGACTAGTCAAACAAGAACGTCCACAACGACTACTCATTTAAGTCTGTCCCCAATGACTGCGGAAAGCGCATCTCACACCGGCACATGGCTTTCGGGTCCTTTCTCCGTGCTCCCTATAAGTTCGGCTGGACTCCCCGCAACCTGTTCCGAGTTGGCGGAACGAGCGCGACGTGGAGTGTCATTCTTTACCGCGTTAGACTAGACGCAGGGAAAGGAGGAGGACATGGATGCTCGCGTCAAGCAGCTTGTAAATATGATCGAGGACGCTCAGCCTGTCGCTGTCGCGGTACTTGCCAAGCGTCTCGAGGTAAGCGAGCGCGCCGTGAGAAACTATATCCATCGCGCAAACGACAACCTTGCAGGGGTTGCACGCATCGTTGGCAGCAAGGGGCAGTATCGTATCGATGTTGCACGTGCAGATGAGCTTGCTCGCTTGCTAGACGGTGCGGCTCAGGCCCATCCGGGCATTCCTGATACGCGCGACGGCCGTGTGTCCTTCCTTCTTAACGACCTCCTCATGCGGTCCCAGTGGGTGACGATTGAGGAGTATGCGGATTTACTCTACGTTTCGGCGCGAACTCTGTCCAATGACATGCGTCTGGTAGAGCAGAAACTCGCCCAATTTGACTTAACGCTCGAAAAGCGCCCACGCTACGGAATCCGCGTTGCGGGCGGGGAGTCGCAACGGCGCCTGTGCCTGGCCTCGCTGGTGAGGCCCGTGTTGCCCGACACCGACGATGCAAAGCTCGCCGAGCGCCTGCGGGCCATCGCCGCATGTGTGGACGATGCCCTGACGGCCTCGCCCGTCACGGTGAGCTCGCTGGCATCCCGCAATCTCATCATGCATCTTTACATTGCTCTTGGCCGCATCGAGCAGGGCTGCTATGTCCCAGCTGCAGAATCGGACGTTCAAAAACTGGAGGGAACGCGCGAATACGCCGCGGCTTTCCAGATTGCCGCAAACATCAAGGATGCCCTGGGCGTGAGCATGCCCCGAGAAGAGGTTGCCTTTATCGCAATCCATTTGCTCGGCAGGGGCACGGGCGTGCCCGAGAAGGGCTCTGCCGTTATCTCGGACGAGATGTGGGAGATTGCTTCCGAGATGGTACGTGCGGTCAACGATGAGTTTAGGTTTGACTTTAGCGGCGATCTTGAACTTCGCATGAACCTTGCTCGGCATATCGGCCCTCTGGGCTATCGCCTTGAATATCACATGCATATGGATAACCCCATGCTGCCCGATATCAAGACGAGGTTTCCGTTGGCCTATTCGATGGCAGCTGGCACCTCGCAGGTACTCGAGCGTCATTTTGGCAGCCAGCCCTCTGATGAAGAGCTCGGCTACATAGCCATGGCATTTGCCCTGGCCCTCGAGCAGCAAGCCGACCAGCCGCGTCGCAAACGCATCCTGATCGTGTGCGCCTCGGGAGCGGGAAGCGCCCGTATGCTCGAGCACCAGTACCGCAAGCAGTTTGGCATGTATATCGATTCGATTGAGACATGCGATGTCGCCCGCGTGGGAACGTTCGATTTTTCGCATATCGACTACGTGTTCACAACGGTGCCGCTCAACGTCAAGTTGCCCGTGCCCGTCCGCGAGGCCGATTTCTTCTTGGAGACGAGCGATGTCAACGCTATCCGCAAGGTGCTGAGCGACGACACTGCGCAATCGGACTCCGTGAGCTCTTTCTTTAGCCGTGCCCTGTTCTTCAACCGCGTTGAGGCGTCGTCGAAGCAGGCCGTTCTCCGATATCTCTCCGAGCGCGCCGTCGAGAGCGGCCGTGTCGATGCCCAGTTTGCCCAAGAGGTCGCCGAGCGCGAGAGCGCGAGCGCCACCTCGTTTGGCAATGGGGTAGCCATGCCCCATGGGATGCATCCCTTGAGCGCCGAGGCCTTTGTTACCGTGGGCCTGCTCGAACATCCCATTCTTTGGGACGAATACGGCCATGAGGTCGATATCGTCTTTATGGTGTCGTTTGCCCGGTCGGGCGGCGATGAGGCGCGGATCTTGAGCTCACTGCTCGCCGAGATCTTTATGGACCGCCAGGGGGTCGAGCGCCTACGCGAGCGCCGGTCCTGGCATGAGCTGATGGCGCTTGTGCAAGCGCATACGGCTTAAGACTTCTTTTGTCGATGACCCTGTCAGTCTACCTGCAATAAACCTCGAGGATTGCGGGCGGGAGATAGGCGTTTCGAATATTCAAGTACAAACCAAACATCACGGGAGAGGAGACCGTTATGGACGATCAGGGAACCGAGATGGTTTCGTTTCAGCTGGTCGCTGCAGCGGGAGAGGCACGCAGCCTTGCCTTCGAAGCCCTTGAAAAGGCAAAGGCGGGGGATTTTGACGCCGCCGCCAAACTCATGAAGCAGTCAAAGGATGCGGGAATCAAGGCTCACCACATCCAAACGCAGCTGCTTTCGACTGAGGCAGCGGGCGAGCATCTGTCGGTGGATGTGTTGCTGGTCCATGCTCAGGACCACCTCATGTGCTCCATGCTTGCTCAGGAGCTCGTGCAGGAGCTGATCTGCCTGTATGAGCGCACTGCAACCAAGAACGCCTAGCGGCGTGCGGTGACTATCCAACCAATCAATGCGAAGGGAATCCCTTATGAAGATCCTTCTTGTTTGCGCAGCTGGTCTGTCTACAAGCATTCTGATGAAGAAACTCGAGAAATATGCGGAGCAAAACGGCATCGAGCTCGATATCGATGCGGTGGGTATCGGCGAGTATCAGGAGGCGTGCGCCAATTATGACGTGCTGCTCTTGGGGCCGCAGGTGTCCTACCAGCTCAACACCGTCAAGCAGGGGAGCGGTAAGCCGACCGCGGTCATCCCCGCACAGGACTACGGCATGGGCAACGCCGCCAACGTGCTGGCACTCGCCCAGTCGCTGTTGGGTTAGGAGGCAACCATGGAGAAGTTCATGACCCTGCTTCAGGAAAAACTGACCCCTATCGCCAATTTCTGCGGCACCGAGCGCCACTTTGCCTCCATGCAAAAGGGCTTTATGAGCGCGATCAGCTTCATCTTGGTATCTGCCGTCTTTATGATCCTCGCCAACCCGCCGGTCACGGCCGACCTGGTGGCGCAGGGCGGGTTCTGGTCCGTCTTTGGCCCTTGGCTCGATTTTGCCACGGCCAATAAGCTCACGCTGCTCATTCCCTTCAACATGACGATGGGCATACTGTCGGTGATCGTGACGTTCGCAATCGCCTATAACCTGGCGGGCACCTACAAGATGCCCAAGCTTAACGCCGGTATGACCTCGCTGGTGATGTTCCTGATCGCCGCGGCGCCGTCGTCCTACTACCAGCTTGCTGACGAGTCCGTGCTCCAGGCGGTCCCCTGCACCTATCTGGGTGCGCAGGGCCTGTTTACCGCCATCATCGTTGCCTTGGTCTCCGTCGAGGTCACGCGCTTCTGCCAGACCAAGGGCATCACCATCAAGATGCCCGATGGCGTGCCGCCGTTTTTGTCCGAAACCTTTGGCGCCATCGTACCTATGCTCGCCAACATCCTCATCTTCTTTGGCGGCAACCTGCTGATCCAGATGATCGATCCCGCGCTGTCCATCCCCTCGGTTATCGAGAAGCTGCTCGCTGCCCCGCTTTCCGTCGCAGTTGACTCTGTGCCCGGCGCACTGCTTATCTGCTTCATGACGCTGCTGTTTTGGTGCTTTGGCGTCCACGGCAACATGATCGTAATGCCCATCACCGCCCCGGTCACGCTTGCCGCCTTTGCCGCCAACGCCTCGCTCTATGCTGCCGGGCAGCCGCTTGAGTTCCACCCGGCGCTCATGTCGTTGGCCATCAACCTCATCGGCGGCACGGGTAATACGTTCTCTTTTGTGGCGCTCTGCGCGTTTAGGGCAAAGTCGCAGCAGCTCAAGGCATTTGGCAGGGCATCGATCGTGCCGAGCTTCTTCCGTATCTCCGAGCCCGCGATCTTCGGCGCGCCCATCATCTTCAACCCGATCCTCATGATTCCGTTTGTGCTAGGCGGCATGATCTCGGCCCTGCTGTATTGGGGTGCGGTCTCACTGGGTCTTGTCTCTAACTTCTACATCTTGGTGAGCGGCACGTTCCCCATCTTCGTTCAGGGCTTTGTCCAGTGCCTCGACCCGCGCATCTGGGTGTTTACGATCGTTTTGATCGTGGTCATGGCTGTGGTCTGGTACCCGTTCTTTAAGGTGTACGATAACCAGCTCCTGGCTCAGGAGCAGGAGAACGCCGCGGCAGCTTCTGCCGAGGATGCTGAGTAGCATGAGTTACTTTGACAGAACGTCTGCCGCCGGTATGCCCGAGGGCTTTTTGTGGGGTGGTGCCCTCGCCGCCAACCAGGCCGAAGGGGGCTGGAACGAGGGCGGCCGCGGCATGTCGCACTCCGACCTGATCCCACAGGGTTCCGACCGCTGGGATGTAATGTTTGGCAGGCAAAAGCCCGTGGACGATCCGGACAGGCTGTATCCATGCCGCTGGGGCAACGACTTCTTCCATCATTGGCACGAGGATGTCGAGCTCTTTGCCGAGATGGGCTTTAAGTGCCTGCGTCTTTCAATTTGCTGGAGCCGTATTTTTCCCACAGGGATGGAGACCGAGCCCAACGGCGAGGGCTTGGAGTTTTACCGTCAGGTATTCGAGGCGCTGCGCGAGCATGGAATCGAGCCGCTTGTGACGCTGTCGCACTACGACTATCCGTTGGCTCTGGTCGAGCGCTATGGTGGCTGGCAAAGCCGAGAGATGATCGAGCGGTATGCGCACTACGTCGAGACCGTCGGACGCGCGTACCAGGGCCTCGTGCGTTATTGGCTTACGTTCAACGAGATCAACAGCGTGGCGCTGTCCTATCTCAACGCGGGTGTCACGCTCGAGGATGAGCGTGACCGTGCAGCCGTGACCGCGGCGTTCTCGCACCATATGTTTATGGCGAGCGCTCGCGCTGTCGAGATTCTGCACAAGATCGATCCCGCAAACAAGGTGGGTTGCATGGTCGCTGCCGGTGCGACCTATCCGTACCGTTGTGCGCCCGAGGACGTATGGCTTGCGTATGAGGAGGACCGCGGCCGCTACTTCTACACAGACGTGATGGCTGCGGGCGCCTATCCTGCTTGGAAGCTGCGTGCACTCGAGAAAGAGGGTGTTCACGTGCCCTTTGAGCCGGGCGATACGGAGTATCTGGCAGAGCATACGGTCGACTTCATCTCGTTCTCGTACTATTGCTCGCGCTTGGTGTGCGCCGATGATCAGGTGATCGCCGAGAAGGCGGAGGGCAACGTGTTCCCGACGTTGCGCAATCCGTACCTCAAGGATAAAGAGACTGCCTGGAAGTGGCAGATCGATGCGCTGGGTTTGCGCGTGACGCTTGCCGGCTACCACGATCGTTACCATCTTCCGCTCTTTATCGCCGAGAACGGTGTGGGCGGACTCGATGCGCTGGAAGACGGCAAAGTCCACGATGCGTATCATATTGATTACCTGCGAAGGCATATTCTTGCGCTGCGCGATGCAATTGTCGAGGACGGTGTTGACCTGATGGGATACACGCCGTGGGGCTGTATCGATTTGGTGTCGGCCTCGACGGGGCAGATGAAGAAGCGCTATGGCTTTGTTTATGTTGATGCCGATGATACGGGCAAAGGCACGTTCGATCGCTACCGAAAGGACAGCTTCTGCTGGTACCAAAAGGTCATTGCATCAAATGGCGAGGACTTGAGTTAACTCTTGCAGGTCTGTTGCCCCCGCGGTCCGCTTCGGCCGCAGGGGCTTTTGTTATTGAGGCGGCTGTTCATGAGGAGCATTGCAGGCTGCGGAAACCCGGCACTTGGGGACGTTCCTTTCCTGCCGGCAGCTTGGGACAGTCCTTAAAGGCCGCATCGATCAACTGCGGAAAGCACATCCCAGAATGAGCGTCCAACATGGGGTGCGGTTTCCCTTGAGGCCCTCAATCGGAAAATGCATCCCGGATTTTTGTCGAAAAGCGGTCCCTAGTTTCCCAAACGGGCCGCTAACGGAAAGCGCATCCCGCTATTGGGCCCCAAAGCAGGATGCGCTTTCCGTGCTGGCAGTTCCAAGCAGTTCGGGATGGCCCTTTTCGTTTGCTCTCGGCCGGCGTCCGTAAGACTGTCCCCGACGACCACTCATTTAAGTCTGTCCCCAATGAGTGCCCAATGACTAGTAGTAGGCCCACATGGCTTCGACTTCGTTGAGGACCTCTACGACGCCCCAGCGTCGGGCGCTGCGGCTGGCCGAGTTGGGATCGAAGACTTCAATCTGGTCGGCGTCGTCAATACCGTAAAGTACAATGTAGTGGCCCACGTTGGTAAAGGTGCCCGGCCGAACGGCGGCGATGACGGGCGCTCCCGAACGCAGCGCCTGAGTCATCGAGTCGCGATCGTTATGAAGCTCCGCTCCGTTAAGTCCCAACTGCCACGCACCGCTCGTCATAAACGACCATTCGGTTGCACCGGTGGGGGCGTAATTGCCTGCCTCGGAAAGCGCGCACATATCGACGGGAGTCATATCGGTGCGTCCCGTCTTAAAGATATAGACCATGGTGAGGCACGTAGGCCCGCAAGCATTTTGGCGGATGGTACCGCCGGCGTAAGGCAGCTCCGACCATGCAGGGTCGATCTGATAGATATGGGGCATCGTGCCGGCTTGCCATTGCGAGCGCGGGGTCGAAAAGGCGAAAGAATAACCGGGCGCGACGGGGGCCTTGAGCAGCTTGTCCTCGGCGGTGGGCTCGAGACCGGCTGATCCGTGGGACATACAGGAGCTCATAAGCACAAAGACCAGACAGATGAGGATAGAGCACAGTGCGAGGCAAAGCCGACGAGCCGGCAGGGCGGGGGCATTCACGTACGATGTCGAGCGGTAGGGCTTGCCGTCGCGTCCGCCTTGGGGATGCGAAAAGAAGCGGTTGATATGGCTGCCGGGCTGACGTGCGCCGTTGCGGCGCAGTTGCGGAACCTCGGCTTGGCGCTGTCGAGTGCGCGCGCCCAAGCGGCTATCTTGCTGTGCGCTTGTGCCCGTGCTCGGACGGCCACTCTGCCGCGTTCTGTTTGTCTGCTGCCGAGACGAAGGCCTGGGTTGCTCTTGAGGGCGTTGCGGATTGCTGCTCGTGGCACTTCTGGGCGTCGGCGTGGTGCGGCCAGCAAGGCGAACGCTTTGTCGCCGTTGATCACCGTCGTTGTATCCGTATGCCATTCGTACCGCCTTGTCTCATGTATAACCTGTCTATCCTACAAAAAAGATGTGCAACAAATGGGTCCGCGCGTCAAAAGCTCGGTAAACGGTACGAAAGGCGCAAAACACACGGCCTCAAAAACATCTCTATATGCGTCCGATGAGCGTACGCCCGTCGGACGGGCGACAACAATGAGCGGCAAACCGTGCCGTTCGTCCCAAAAACGGCGCCGCTCGTTTTGCAGTTCTGCCTTCGGTCGAGCCACAAGCGGCGCTGCTGTGCCAAGGCCGTATCTTAAAGCCATGAAATAAAAGTGCGCGGCAAAACAGGCCGTGCAAGGGGTGACGCCAAGGGGCGTCAAAAAGGAAAGGAGGGGAACAATGGCGGATACGAACGCAGAGGTTGCAGTCGAGGATAACGGCGGCATGAAGAAAACGCTCTCGCTCTGGAACTTCTTTACCATCGGTTTTGGTGCCATCATCGGCACCGGCTGGGTTCTGCAGGTCGGCGACTGGATGGTCGTGGGCGGCGGTCCCGTTCCCGCTATGATCGCATTCCTCTTGGGTGCAATCTTCCTCGTGCCCGTCGGGGCTGTTTTCGGTGAGCTCACGGCTGCCATCCCCATCTCGGGCGGCATCGTCGAGTACGTCGATCGTAGCTTTGGCCGTACGCTGAGCTACATCACCGGTTGGCTCCTTGCCCTGGGCAACGGCATTTTGTGCCCGTGGGAGGCCATCGCCATCTCGACCCTCGTGTCCGAGATGTTCGGCAGCCTGCCCGGTCTTGAGTGGCTGCGCGCCGTCAAGCTCTACACCATACTGGGCGCCGACGTTTACCTGTTCCCGACGCTGATCGCGCTCGGCTTCGCAGTCTACGTCATCTTCCTCAACTTCCGCGGTGCCAGTTCGGCTGCCAAGCTCCAGGCCTTCCTGACCAAGGCTTTGCTCTGCGGCATGCTGCTCGCCATGGGCGTCTCGCTGTTCACCGGCTCGCCGGACAACGCCATGCCCGTGTTCTCTCAGGTCACCGGTGCTGGCGGCGGCAAGGCCGCGACCGAGGGCGCCAGCCTGTTCGCCGGCATCGTGTCGGTCCTGGTTCTGACCCCGTTCTTCTACGCCGGCTTCGACACCATTCCTCAACAGGCTGAGGAAGCGGCCGAGGGCCTCAACTGGAACAAGTTCGGCAAGATCATCTCCCTGGCCCTGCTGGCCGCCGGCGGCTTCTACATGGTGTGCATCTACTCGTTCGGCACCATCCTCGACTGGCATGAGTTCGTTAAGAGCCCGGTTCCCGCGCTCGCCTGCCTCAAGGGCATCAACATGCTCCTGTACCTGGCCATGCTCGTCATCGCCACGCTTGGACCCATGGGCCCCATGAACTCCTTCTACGGCGCCACGAGCCGCATCATGCTCGCCATGGGCCGCAAGGGCCAGCTGCCCGAGAAGTTCGCCGAGGTCGATCCCAACTCCGGCGCTCCCAAGCTCGCCTGTGTCGTCCTGGGCGTCATCACCGTCATCGGTCCGTTCCTGGGCAAGAACATGCTCATCCCCTTGACCAACGTGTCGGCTCTCGCCTTCATCTTCTCCTGCGGCATGGTCGCCCTCGCTTGCCTGCGCATGCGCTTCACCGAGCCCGACCTGCCTCGTCCCTACGAGGTGCCCGGCGGCAAGTTTGGCATCTGCCTCGCTATCGCTGCCTGCGCCGTCATCATCGGCCTGCTCGTGATCCCGTTCTCTCCCGCCTCCCTCAACATGGTGGAGTGGAGCATCGTGATTGGCTGGTTGGCTATTGGCCTGGCCCTCATGGCCTTTACCAATTCCCGCAAAAACTAACGCCAAGCCGGGGCGGATCAGGTGCGCGGGACCCTCTCTTCCGCGCACCGAACCCGGCACCACTTGGGTAGCTTTGTGAGGCCTTAACCCAACACGGCCTCGCCCACTATATGGATCCATAAGGAGGAACCATGTCCACTAAGTATGCAATCGTTGGCGGCAAGCTCATCGACGGTACCGGCGCCGAGCCGGTCGAGAACTCCCTCGTTCTCGTCGACGACAACGGCAAGATCGAGTATGCCGGCGTCATGCAGGACCTTCCCGAGGGCGTTGAGGTCATCGACGCCGCCGGCAAGACCGTCCTTCCCGGCCTGATTGACACCCACCTGCACTTCTCGGGCAACCTGACCGACGATGACACCGACTGGGTCATGCAGCCGCTCCTCGAGAAGCAGGCCGTCGCCGTCAAGCAGGCCTACGACTGCCTCACCCACGGCCTCACCACCGTCTGCGAGATTGGCCGCTTTGGTATCCAGGTCCGCGACTGCATCGACAAGGGCGTCTTCAAGGGCCCGCGCGTTCTGGCTACCGGCCTTGGCTTCTGCCGCGTTGCCGGCCACGGCGACTCCCACCACTGCAGCCAAGAGCTCAACAAGGAATCGCACCCCTGGGGCGACCAGGTCGACGGTCCTTGGGATCTGCGCAAGGCCGTCCGTCGTCGCCTGCGTGAGAACCCCGATGCCATCAAGATCTGGGCTACCGGTGGCGGCATCTGGCGTTGGGACTCCGGCCGCGACCAGCACTATTGCTCCGAGGAGATCCAGGCCGTGGTCGAAGAGGCAAAGATGGTCGGCATCCCCGTGTGGAGCCACTGCTACAACAACCACGCCGCTGCCTACGACTCCGTCCGCTTTGGCTGCGAGCAGCTGATTCACGGCTTCGATATCGATGAGCGCACCATGGACCTCATGGCCGAGCAGGGCACCTTCTTCACCCCGACGATCGCCTTCCTGCCCACCTGGTACGCCACCTATCCGCCCGTCTACGTTCCCGAGCTGCACGACAAGTACGAGGGCACCCTGGTCGAGAAGGAGCTGCAGCGCAACTACGACTGCCTGCGCGAGGCCAAGAAGCGCGGCGTCGTCATGACGATCGGCTCCGACTCCTTCTCCTTCGTCACCCCGTACGGCACCTGCTCCATCGAGGAGATGTACGAGTTCGTCGACAAGATCGGCTTCACTCCGGTCGAGACCATCACCTGCGCCACCCTCAACGGTGCCAAGATGTGCCACATCGAGGACGAGACCGGGTCCATCGAGGCCGGCAAGTGCGCCGACCTGCTGGTCGTCAACGGTGACGTCGCCGCCGACATCCACGTGCTCAACACCGACAACATGGACGTCATCATGAAGGACGGCTGGATTGTCGAGGGCGGCACCTTCGGCGAGGCAAACAAGTACAGCGCCTAAGCTACCGTTCATCGATGGCTTGATGTAAAACACAGTATTTGATTGCATAATGCAATGGAGAGGGTCGCTTGCGGCCCTCTTTATTGCTATGGGGTGCGTCAGTAAGAAGGAGATGACAGTGGATCTCAATAGGCTGATTCTGGGCAAGAGCTACAACTCTACCAAGGTCTTTCGTACCGCTCAGCATGTGGTTCAAGCCATCTTGCTCGGTATTGTCGTTCCACTGCTTATCCTGCTACTCATCTGGGATCTAACCGATAATCCCAATCCCGTTCCGGCCGTTGTCGTCATTGCCGGCTTGGTCATGCTGTGCTTCTTCTTCTCGTACGTCTTTGTCGTTCCCGACGACCTCACATCGAGCGCAACCGACCGCACGCTCGCCATCGCATCAAAAATATTCGCCTACACGTCGCGCGGCCTTACGCCCGAAGCTGCCCTGGGCGCCTCTAAGATCATCCTGTCCGAAACTATCGCCTCTGCCATCTGCTTTACCGACGGCAGGCAGGTGTTGGCGAGCTGGGGCGAGGACTCGGCAAAATGCCCCGCGGGCACCCCGGTGGTACTGCGGACTACGCTCAACGTGATCAACAGCGGTGAGCAGAGCGTGTTTTCGCGTGACGCCTCCAATGAGACGGGCGGCTATTTTCCCCGCCTGCGCGCCGGCATTGTCGCGCCGCTTACCGTGCGCGGGCATTGCGTGGGCACGCTCGAGCTGTATTACCCCCGCCTGAGCAGCATCGATATGCGCCAGACGGCGCTTGCCTCGGGCTTTGCCGACCTCATTTCCACGCAGCTTGCAAGCTTTGAGCTCGAGCGCCAGGACGAGCTTACGGCCCGCGTGGAGCTGCGCGCCTTGCAATCGCAGGTCGATCCTCATTTTCTATTCAATACCATCAGCACCATCGTGTCGCTCGTACGTACCGAGCCGGACAAGGCCAGGTCGCTGCTGATCGACTTTTCCAATTACTACCGTCAGACGCTTTCTGATTCCGATACCCTCACAACGCTCGAGCACGAGGTGGAGCAGGGCACTCGCTATATCAATCTTATGCAGGCTCGTTATGGCGACGGCCGTCTGCGCGTCTCGGTCGATATCGACTTTGAGGTGCGCGATTGCATGGTGCCGCCGTTTATCTTGCAGCCGTTGCTCGAAAACTGCATCAAGCACGCGCAGCGCGAGACCGAGCCGCTTTCTATTCATGTTAGGGCTTTCGAGACCGATGACGGTTTGGAGATCATCGTCGAGGACGATGGCATCGGTATGAGCGAAGAGGTCTGCGCGCATCTGTTTGAGCAGCATCGCCGAGAGGAGCCCGAGAGCATTACCGCCGACGGCTCCGTCAAGCGAGGTTGCGGCCTGGCGCTCTTCAACGTGCTTCAGCGCATCCATTTCTTTTACGGAGAAGATTCCGGCATGCGCGTGAAGTCCCAGGAGGGCGTGGGAACGCAGGTCATCGTCGAGCTGAACGGCGAGCCGCATGAGCCGGCACCGTTGACGGCGTAGCACGCGGTTGGATTGAGAGAAAAAGAGGGGAAGCACATATGTCCGAAGGCTGGAACATCTTGGTGGTTGATGACGAGCCTCCCATTAGGGCTGAGCTACGCTATCTGTTGGAAAAGGATACGCGTGTGGGTCAGATTGCCGAGGCGGGCAATGTCACCGAAGCCGTGGAGTCGATTCTGTCGAACAAGCCCGACGTGTTGTTTTTAGACATTACCATGCCCGGTCGCTCGGGAATTGAGCTTGCCGAGACGCTGCAGAACCTAAAGACGCCGCCGGTGGTTGTGTTTGTGACGGCGTTTGCCGAGTTTGCCGCCGATGCGTATAACCTCGATGCGGTCGATTACATCGTCAAACCGGTCGAGGATGCCCGTCTGTCAAAGGCGCTCGACAAGATCGAGGCCGCCCTGGGCGCCCGCCGCGTCGTCCATGCTCCGCGCCAGCCTTTGCGCCTGACGGTGGATCGTGGGGGTAAAAAGGTGTTCATTCCCGTGGCGGATGTCTGCTACTTTGAGGCGCGCGCCGATTTTTGCAACGCCGTCTGCGCCGAGGGAACATATCTGATTAACGAGTCGATTTCATCGCTCGAGCGGCGCTTGGCCTCCGAGGGCTTTATCCGTGTCCACCGCAGCTATCTGGTCAATTTGGAAGACGTGCACAATGTCGAGATTGGTTCCACGGGTCTTATGGAGCTCAGGCTCGATCGCGTAACCTCGACGGTGCCCGTGTCCCGTCGTCGTGCTGCCGAGGTTAAGGCGCACCTGGGGCTTGCGTAAGAGGCTTGCGTGCCGTCGTTTACCATCGCAGGTTTGGCATGGGCGCGCGGTGGGCATAAT
Source organism: uncultured Collinsella sp. (assembly GCA_900544205.1). Taxonomy (GTDB): domain Bacteria; phylum Actinomycetota; class Coriobacteriia; order Coriobacteriales; family Coriobacteriaceae; genus Collinsella. The sequence continues at coordinate 57,412 of UQUG01000004.1, read as the reverse complement.
GGGTGGCATCGAATGAAATCGAAAGGATCATTATGCCCGCGCTTATCACCCATCATCTGTTTGGCGAGGAAAGCATCGACCGTCTTCCACAGGGCGTCATCACGTCCGATGAAGAGCGCATTGCCTTTATCTTGGGCAACCAAGGCCCCGACCCGTTTTTCTTTCACATTCTGACACCGCGTGTTTCCGACTGCACGCTGCTGGCGCAGGTCATGCATCGGTCGCGCATGTCTCGCCAGTTCGCGTGCCTGCGCGACGGCGTGTCGCATCTGCTGCCGCGCGACGCCAGCTTGGGTCGTGCCTTTGCGCTGGGCCTGCTGTCTCATTACGTGCTCGACCGCAACGCCCATCCCTTTGTCTATGAGCAGCAGTTTGGCATCGTGGAGTCCGATTCAGAGCTTGAGGATTCGAGCAGTCAGGTCCATGCCGTGATCGAGAGCGACCTGGATGTACTGATGCTGCAGCTTAAACGCGCCGGCGCTACGGTCGACGATTACCCGCCGGCGGGCGAGATCGTCACCACCGATCGCATCAATCGCGTGGCCGGCGTGCTGATGAGCTATGTTGCCGGACGCGTGTACGGCATTGACATTCCGGCGGGGGAGTACGGTGCCGCCGTTGCCAATATGCAGCGACTTTACCGCGCGATTGAGCCGGCCGGCTCCGTAAAGACGCGCGCGATCTCGCTGGTTGAGGGCTTGGTGCACGACTACTCGCTGCTCGACGGCCTTGCCCATCGCGTGACGACGGAGCTGCCCGAGCGCACCGGTAACCTGGGCCATCTGACATGGAAGAATCCCTTTACCGACGAGGTCTCGAACGAGAGTTTCCCCGAGGTCTTTGATCGCGCGCTGGTCGATTACGAGTGCACGGTCGCACGTTTTATCGAGACCGGTGACATGGATGCCGTGACCAGTCACGTCAACTACAGCGGTCGCGTGCTCGAAGCCGATGAGGAGTTCGACCGCGAGGAATAGGGCTCGTGCGTGCCCCTTTGCCGAATCCTTACCGGCGGTTCTGGACAATTGGGGTACGATGAACTAACTGCATATCGGGCAAATACGAAGGGTCCCTGTCCATGAAATACACCAAGCTCGAGCGTAACTGGGTTATGTACGATGTGGGCAACTCGGCTCTCGTGCTGCTCAATACCTCGGTGGTGCCCATCTACTTCAATGCAATTAATACCGGTGCTTCCTCGGCAGACCTGGTGGTCGCTTGGGGTAACGCGCAGACGATTGCCTCGCTGGTCATTGCCATGCTCATGCCCATTCTGGGCGCGCTTGCCGATTACGCCGGCAACAAGATCAAGTTCTTCTTGGGCTTCTTCCTCACGGGTCTGGTTCTTTGCCTGGCGCAGGCTATCCCAATGTCCGCCATGGCATTTTTGACCGTGTACGTGCTGTGCACCATTGGCCTTAACTCTTCTATGACGTTCTACGACGCCATGCTGCCCGACATTACGACCGACGAGCGCATGGACGCCGTGTCCAGCTCGGGCTATGCCTGGGGCTATATCGGTTCCACCGTGCCGTTCGTCATCTGCCTGGCGCTCATCATGGGTGGCCCCGCTCTTGGCGTCCCCACCATGCTGGCAACGCGTCTGTCGTTTATCATCACTGGTGCCTGGTGGCTCATCTTTACCCTGCCGCTCATTCGCACCTATAAGCAAAAGTACGGTCGCGAGCGCGGTCCCGAGGACACTATCGGCCACATCGTGGGCGGTGTGTTCTCCGAGGTCGGACACACCATGCGCGAGATCGCCCACAACAAGACCGTGCTGGTCTACATGATCGCGTTCTTCTTCTATATCGACGGTGTGCACACGGTCATTTCCATGGCAACCAGCTACGGATCGGCCTTGGGCATCGATTCGACCCAGTTGGTCCTGGCGCTGCTCGTTACGCAGTTCGTGGCCTTTCCGTCCGCCATCATCTACGGCAAGCTCGCCGGCCGCGTGGGCACGCTCAACATGATCTTGGTGGCAGTCGCCGCCTATATGGGCATTGTGCTGTTCGCCGCGTTCTTCCTAAAGACCGCCTTTGAGTTTTGGGTGCTTGCCATTATGGTCGGCCTGTTCCAGGGCGGCGTGCAGGCGCTCAGCCGTAGCTACTTTGGCCGCATTATCCCCAAGGAAAAGTCCAACGAGTACTACGGCTTCTTTGACATCTTTGGTCGTTATGCAAGCGTTATGGGCACCTTCCTGGTGTCGGTCGTCACCTCGCTGACCGGCAACCCGTCGCTGGGCGTCCTTTCCATTGGCGTGCTGCTGATCGTTGGCTTTATGCTGCTGGTCCGCCTGTCCCGCACGACTCGGGCGGCAGAGCATGCCGCATAGGAGCGAGCGGCTATTGTGCCTGTCCACGGTACTCTTTTGGGGTTATCCGCAATAAACATTGCGACTTGCGAGCAATGATTTGCCCAAGTGGGTATGATGGAATCAGCTAGGTCGCGGGGCGTCGCCTGTGTTTGGCGGCGCCCCGTTTTTGTGTTGCAGGGAGGGTAAGGCATGAACGCCACGGTCGTGATTCCAACGTATTGGGCGGGCGATGACGCTTGCGCAAACGCCCCTGGCACCTATGACCATTCGACGCGACTCAACGCCGACAATCCCGAACTCGACCGCTGCCTGGCCTCGCTTGAGCAGGTACGTGACATCCCGCGCATCATCCTTTTGGTGGTCTGTCCCGTTTCTGCCACAGCCGATGTGTCGCTGCGCGTGCACGAGATTGTCGACGCGCATCCCACGCTCAAGGTCACCGTTGTCACCAACACCCAGGCCTCGCGCATCGCAGACCGGGTTGCTCAGATCGCGCCCAAGGGTTCGGGCGAGTGCGTGAGCCTGCGAGGCTACGGTGCCATCCGCAATATGGGGCTAGCCTGCGCCGCTGTGCTGGGGCATGACGCGGTTATCTTTTTGGATGACGATGAGACTGTCATCGACGCCGACTTTATGAAGCGCGCGACCTATGCGTTGGGGCAGCAGACGCGTCAGGGCTTGCCGATCTTGGTCAAGAGCGGCTATTTCTACGATCGCGACGGCTCGCCGCTGGCTCCCACGGACAAGGCGGGCATCTGCCATCGTTGGTGGACCAAGCGCATCGAGTTCAACCGTTGGATGAAAAAGGCGCTCTCGGGCACCCGCATCTCGCGCTCCAACTACGTGTGCGGCGGCCTGATGGCCCTGCACGCCCGCGCCTTTACGCGTGTGGCCTTTGACCCGTTTATCACCCGCGGCGAGGACTTGGATTACCTCTTTAACATGCGCATGTTTGGCTACGACGTGTGGTTCGATAACGAGTGGACCGTGCGCCATCTGCCTCCGGAGTCCGAAAAGCGCTCACCGCGCTTTATGCAGGATGTATACCGTTGGTACTACGAACGGGCCAAGTTGACATTCGCCGCGCATCAAAAGGAGCTCATTCCCGTTACGGCGGCATCGCTCATGCCCTACCCGGGCCCGTGGATTTCGCGCGAGCTCGACGACCGCGTGCGCAAGACCGCTATGGTCCGCAGCGTGTTTACCCGCGAGCATGAGGGCTACCTGCGCATCTGGCGCCATGGTATCGACGAGGCAAAGGCCTATGCGCGCCAAAACGCTGCAAGCTACCTGCGTTTCCAGAGCTTTTGGCCCAAGATCATGGACGGGCTTTGGCGTGACGCACAACTGATCAGTATCCTGGAGGGGGCCGAATGATCGACCGCCGCGCCCAGCGCGATAGTTCAATATCAATCTTTCGCATCATTGCCGTTGCCTGCGCCATTTGCGTGCTGGTGTACTTTATTTTTGCCTTGGTGACCGGTATCGAGCCGATCGCCACGGTGATTGCCTGCGCGCTGCTGTGCATCTTTCTGTGCATCTTTATCTTTTTGACGCTCAATCCCGATTCGGTGCGCTCCCAGTACACCGAGGAGACGCTCTCGGTGGCCTCGGCCATGCTCGAGGACATTAAGGGCGGTCTGACGCAGGAGTCGGCGCGTTTGGTGTGCCGGCGCATTTTGCCCGAGACGCGCGCCATGACGGTGGCCATCACCGACGAGGACAACGTGCTTGCCTGCGCGGGCGAGTTTGAGGAAAAACTGCTGCCCGATACTCCCATCCACACGCTTGCCACACGCTACGTTATCGAACATGGCATCGTGCAGTCGTTCAACCGTATGGTGGATGTCGTGGGCTCGGACGGCTCGCACAACCAAGTCCCCGCCGGCATTATCGCCCCCATCAAGGTGGGCGATCGTACCGTCGGCACGCTCAAGTTCTACTACAAGACCCCGCGCGCCGTCGACCGTACCCAGTACGCGCTTGCCTCGGGCTTTGCCGAGATCTTGTCCACGCAGCTCGCCATCCACGAGCTCGAGGTGCAAAAGGAACTCACGGCGCGCGCCGAGGTGCGTGCGCTGCAGGCGCAGATTAACCCGCACTTCCTGTTCAACACGCTGAACACCATTGCATCGTTTACGCGCACCGACCCGCTGCGGGCCCGCGAACTGCTTCGTGAGTTCTCATCGTTCTATCGTGCCACGCTCGACAACTCGGGATCGCTTATTCCGGTCTCGCGCGAGGTCGCACAGACCAGGCGCTACCTTACCTTTGAGAAGGCCCGCTTTGGCGAGGACCGCGTGCTTGCGACGTTCGATGTGTCCGAGGACGTGGAAGATACGCTGGTGCCGGCGTTCGTGATCCAGCCGATTGTCGAGAACGCCGTACGTCATGGTATGGGCGATGACGACGCCCTGAGGATCGACGTGACCGTTCACCAAGACGGCGAGGATGCAATCTTGATTGCCGTGGCCGATAATGGCGTGGGCATGGATGAGGGTACCGCCGCCAGACTGTTTGACGAGCGTTCTGCCCGTCCCGACGCCAGCTCTCCCCAGGGTGGCGGCGCCGGTGTGGCCATGCACAATATTTCGGAGCGCATCCATCGCTTTTATGGGCCGCACTCCTATACGCGTGTCGAATCGGCGCCAGGCAAGGGCACCAAGGTGCTCCTTCATCTTGATTTGTCAGAGAGCATCTTCGACATTCAAGAGTAAAATAAAAGGTTACGGGCTCAACGTCATGCGACGGATGCCCGGCGTAGTTAGTTGACGAAAGGTTTTATCCCTATGCTGCGTGCGATGATTGTGGATGATGAGGCGCCGGCTCGCTCGGAGCTTCGCTTCCTGCTCGAGCAAACGGGCAAGATCGGCACGATCACGGAGGCGTCGAGCGTCCGCTCCGCCATCGAGATGCTTATGGAAAGTCGCGTGGATGTCGTGTTTCTCGATATCTCGATGCCCGGTGCCTCGGGCCTGCAACTTGCCGAGGCGCTGCATAAGCTCAAAAATCCGCCGGCGATCGTGTTTGTGACTGCGTATAGTGACCATGCGGTCGAGGCATTCGACGTGGATGCCGTCGATTATCTGATGAAGCCGGTCGAGGAAGCTCGCTTGGATCGCGCGATCGAGAAGGTCATGCAACGCACCAAGCCGGTTACGGACAGCAAGGTGACCATCGAGCGTATCCCGGTGGAAAAGGGCGGCCGCAAGGTGCTCATTCCCGTGGACGACATTCGCTTTATCATGGCCAAGGACGATTACTCCTGCATCTATACCGTCGATGATCGCTTTTTGTCGACAACCTCGCTGGCGCAGTTTGAGGCCAAGCTCTGCGACTTTGGCTTCTTCCGTGTTCACCGCCGCTATATCGTCAACTTGGCGTGCGTCACGGATGTCGAGACGGTGCCCTCGGGTGCCATCCAACTGGGCATTACGGGCGTCGACGAGCGCGTGCCGGTTTCGCGCCGTCGCGTCGTGCCGCTCAAGAAGGCCCTGAGTCTCTAGCACACTGGCCCCGCAGCCCTGTAGACCCATCGTCTGCGGAGCCGTGGGGCCTTTTTGTATATATCTGCCGAATCGTTTTTTTGCGGAAGGGATCCCATGAACAGTGCAAGCGCCAAGCGTATCGACATCATCTCGGACACCCACGGCTATTTATCGCCTGCGCTCCTGGATGAGCTTGAGGGCGCAGACCTGATCATCCACGCCGGCGACCTCACGTCAGAGATAGACTACGAGCACCTATGCACCATCGCCCCCGTGCGGGCCGTACTGGGCAACAACGATTACTACCGTGACTACGGCCCCGATGTAGACCGTCTTGCACTCTTTACCTACGAAGGCCTCAAATTCGCCGTAGCTCACTACCGCGAAGACCTTCCGGTGGGATCCGTAGACGTAGCCATCAACGGCCACACCCACGTAACCAAAGAAGCCCAAGTGGGCCGTTGCTTAGTCCTCAACCCGGGCAGCGCCAGCTACCCCAGAGGCACCCGAGGCCCCACCATGGCCAGAATGCTAGTAAAAGACGGCAAGATCATAAGCACCAAGTTTATTGACCTAGACTAACCGCAACATAAACGGGGGATGCACAACGCATCTCCCGTTTTTCTTTGAGCCAAAGTAAGAAGTTCAACAAGATCCATCAGACCAACCCCGCCGAGGAGCACGCGGGCTAGCCGCGCAGCGGCGCACGCCCGCAAAACTGGTTGAATAATGTGACGGCAGGGAGGGTCTCCGGGGCTGAGGGCGGGGGTTAAGTTTGTCGCGAGTTCCGCACGCAAAGGAAAGCACTTAATGTACTTTCCGTCTTGCGCAGGACTGTAGAGCAGCAAACTTAACCCCCGCCCTCAGCCCCGGAGACCCTCCCGGATGGCCCTGAAAAATTTTTTCAAAAAAGTTGTTGCGCGCCGGACAGACTTCTGTGTATACTAATCCCCGCAGCGCACGCGAGCGGAAACAAACGCGAACGTCTGCCTGGGGAGTTAGCTCAGTTTGGTTAGAGCGCCGGCCTGTCACGTCGGAGGTCGCGGGTTCGAGCCCCGTACTTCCCGCCAACGCAATTAAAGCCACGTCTTCGGACGTGGCTTTTTGCGTTTGATGCACTTTGTTTCGATAGAACGATCGCCCTGGTGCATCTTCGCCCAGAATCCCCGCGCCTTCGGGAACGCAAGTAAAATCTAATAAGTATATCTGTCTGAACAACAGCTTTGTTGCGCAACACCTGTTCTACGAGACAGGGGGTTAGGTTATACTAAATTGCACTGTGCGCCGCATCTGATGCATTTCGCTCCAAGCGCGGCACTCAGTGGATATCCGATTTACCATTTGGATGTCCTGGCGGTCATTTAGCGTCTCGACACAAGCTCGGCCCCGGAGCTCGTTCGAGCTGTTCGTATTCCTTGAAAGGGGAAAAATGGACATATCGAGGAAGACTGATTACGCCCTTCGCATGCTGGCGATGCTTGCCGAGGATCCGGAGCGTTTGCTTTCTGTTCGCACCGCTGCCGAAGAGGTCAATGTCCCGTATTCGTTTGCCCGCTCGATTCAGCACGGTTTGGTCCAGGCCGGTATTGTGGAGAGCCTGCGTGGCGTCCATGGCGGCATGCGTCTTAAAGTCAGTCCGGACGACGTCACCATTCGTCAGGTCGTCGAGGCCGTTCAGGGCCCTATGGTTATGAATGATTGCACCGCACCCGATGGTGACTGTGCACGCATGGGCACGTGCTGCTATCATCCCCTGTGGGCCGGAGCTCAGGCGTTGATGCGCGACCACCTCGATTCCGTTTCGCTCGGCGACATCGTCGCTCACCGCCAGTTCCCGGCCGTCGATCCCAAGTTCGCCGACCGCGAAGCGTTTCCCGAGTACGCCACCTGCGCGTGCGCTTACCGGGAGGAATAGCGCCGCATAAGGAGCATAGCCATGATTCAGGACCCCTTTCGTTCGATGATTCGTTCGGAAGGGGTCCTGCGTTATCGCGACCTTCCGTGGCGCCGCACACGCGATCCGTACATCATTTGGCTTTCTGAGGTCATGCTGCAGCAAACGCAGGTGCCGCGTGTGGAGGCGCGCATGCCGGTGTGGCTCGATCGTTTTCCGACCGTGCAGGCGCTTGCCCAGGCCGCGCCTTCCGATGTTTTGGACGCTTGGCAGGGGATGGGCTACAACCGACGCGCTCTGGCGCTCCACAAGGCCGCTCAGCGCGTTGTGGAAGACTGGGACGGGGAGTTTCCACACGAGACGCGTGACTTGGTCGCTCTGCCTGGTATTGGCCCGGCAACGGCGCAGGGTATCCGGTCGTTTGCGTTTGATCTTCCGGGCGTGTATCTGGAGACCAATGTGCGCACGGTCTTTCTGCATCACTTCTTTCCCGATGTACCGGCTGTTCCCGATCGCGAGCTGGTGCCGCTGATTCAGGCGGCCTGTCCGGCGGCCCCCGGTGCGTCGGCGGACGAGATCGCTCCCTTTGCCGTGCCGCTCGATGATGCCGACACGCCGCGCGCGTGGTATTACGCGTTGCTAGATTACGGCGCATATCTAAAAAAGACGTTGCCCAATCCGTCCAGGCGGTCGGCGGGCTATAGCCGTCAGTCCAAGTTTGAGGGCTCGCGTCGCCAAAAGCGCGCGCATATCGTGCGTATGTTGCTGGCAGCGCGCGATGGGCAGCCGGCGGGGATTACGCTTGCTGATGCCGTGGTGGGCGTTAACGAGATGGAAGCGGCAGCCGGTCGCGGGCCGGTCGAGTGCGACTTGATCGCGGGCATTCTAGCTGACCTGGAGCGCGAGGGCTTTTGCCGAGCCGAGGACGATCGTTGGTTGAGTGTGTAGCCCGCTCAAATCTGAAGAACGGGATTGTAAGGTTTAAATTCGCGGCTTGAGGGCATCCTAAAGACAAGGTCGCTCGAAGCCTACGGGCGGCATGCGTTGAAGGGAAGTACACCTATGGATTTTGAGAATTCCCAAACCAAGAAGAACCTCGAGACCGCTTTTGCCGGTGAGTCCCAGGCACACACCAAGTATCGCTACTATGCATCCAAGGCCAAAAAGGACGGCTACGTTCAGATCTCGAATATTTTTGCCGAGACGGCGGGCAACGAGTCCGAGCACGCCAAGCTGTGGTTTAAGTATCTGCACGACGGCGCCGTCCCCGATACCCTGGACAATCTGCGTGATGCCGCTGCGGGCGAGAACTACGAGTGGACCACGATGTACGACGAGTTCGCCAAGACCGCCGAGGAGGAGGGTTTTGCCGAGATCGCTGAGAAGTTCCGTGGCGTCGCCGCCGTCGAGAAGGCCCACGAGGAGCGCTACAACAAACTCGTCGAGCGCATCGAGTCGGGCGAGGTGTTTGAGCGCGAGGGCGTAAAGGTGTGGAAGTGCCTGAACTGCGGGCACCTGCACGTTGGTGCTGAGGCGCCTGAGGTGTGCCCGGTGTGTAACCACCCGAAGGCGTACTTTGAGGAGCAGGTGGTGAACTACTAGCGCTTGGCGCTAGCGTGAGCTGGGCCGGGAGGGCCGGACTACCTTCCCTCCTCGCTCACGGCTTCGCAGGGCAACTGCTAGTTTCACCGCTCCGGGCGTCAGACCCGCGGCGCATCCCTTTCCCTCTCGCTCACGGCTTCGCAGAGTCGCGCGAGGCAAAGGCATACGCCGCGGGTCTGACGACACGGGCTAGCCAACGAGTTTTGGCTAATAGATTGGTTTGTGTGCCGCCCCTTTTGGGGCGGCACTATTTGTTAGGGGGTACACTGGGTAGCGACTTTTAGTTTATCTACTACCTGATGGGGTGTTTTTGTATGGGTAAGAAGTCTCGGGCTCGGGTGGCTGCGGCGGGAACTCGCAAGGATCCTGGCCGTCGGGTTGCCGAGGGTAAAAAGGCCGATCGTGCCGAGAAAGACAAGAAGGTCGGCGCGCATGCTCATCCTGAGTGGGCGCCTTATTTGAATTCGGCTAGTGAGGATTTGACTGCCAAGTTATTTACTCTGGTCGAGGTCATCTTGGGCGTGGTGCCCGTGGTGGTCATTGGCTTGTTCTTGGCTTCGAAAGATGCCACGAGCGTGGATAAGCTCACCGATGTCTTTTCTCAGGACCCCTCGATGGTGGTTACGTTTATCTCTGCGTGCCTGCAGCCGTTTGTGGCGTACATGCTGTACATGATTTATCGCAAGTACTGCGAGGGCGATGCGGGCTTTGCCGCCGGAAACCTGATTGGCCTCTTGTGCTCTGAGATTTTGCTGCTCAATGTTCCCGGCGTCATCGGCATGGGCATCTTGTTGTGGCGTGTCTGGCGCAACGTCGCCCCGCACTTCGAGAGCTGGCTGTTTGAGCGCCGCGCAATGGGCGTGCTGGTCGACATCGCGGGCTCGCTCGTGATTCTAGCCTTGGCGTTTATGTGCGCCACCGCTGCCCGAGGTTTCGCGGGCATGTAGTCTGTCCTCACCGACCACGGAGCGCAGGGCAACTGCTGGTTTCACCGCTCCGGACGTCAGACCCGCGGCGCATCCCTTTCCCTCTCGCTCACGGCTTCGCAGAGTCACGCGAGGCAAAGGCATGCGCCGCGGGTCTGACGACGCGGGCTTGCCAACGAGTTTTGGCTAATAGATTGGTTTGTGTGCCGCCCCTTTGGGGCGGCACTTTTTGTGTGGGGTCCCGGTCTCCACAATTTTCGTCAAGCTTTTGGTTAGATTTTGGTCAGTTGGCGTAAGGGTGGAAGGCCAAAAGATTGCTGGCGAAAAAAGCTCAGAGAAAGTGCTGGTAGGGGAGTTGTTGAGCTTTTCGACAGCTTTTGAGCAAAAGAAACTTTGTGGCTATTGCCGGCGATTGCGTTGTCGCGGTCATGGCGGTGCGGGATGCTGGTCGTAAGCGTCGAACGCTCCGATTTTGGAGGCCAACATGGATCTGTTTCTTGAGACTCCGCAGCAACAAGCCGAGCGCATGTTGCGCCAACAGCAACGGCTTATAGAGATGCAAATGCAAGGGGCGGCAGCCCAGCCCTTTGCGCAAAATGTCGTGCCCGCTGCTGTACCTGCAGCTGTGCCCGGGTGTAAATCGGCGCCAGAGGCCTATTCCGTACAGCAAGATTCATATGCGCAGGAGCTCGCGTTCGACAAGCGTCGTGCGCGTCGTCGCCGTGTGGGCCAGCGCCTGCGCACATTGGCGATGATCGTGCTCATTCCGCTAGGACTTGCGGCAATCTTCTTGGCCTCATATGCCCTCACGTGCATTCTCAACGGTGCCTCGCCCAATGAGGTGCTCCAGCATCTAGCGGCCCTGGGCCAGCGCCTAGGCGATGTCGCAACAACCATCCGCGCCGGCTGGGAGAGTTAGCGTTTGTCACATTAGGACTTCCAGGGTGTACGAATTATCGCCACGAGCAGAATTCTTGCATCCTGTGGGTCCTGTCGTGCGACTGAATAGTATTATTGAAGATAAATAATAATAGGATTTGCTATGTATAAGCAGGATTTAGAGCAGACTCTTTTGGGCATTGACGAAGAGGCGGAGCTGGAAATAGGTCCAAGAGACGACAGGCCGAACGTTGTATTGGTGGGAGGAAGCGCCTTCATGCTAAACGATGTGACGAATCGTTCGGTTACACATGACATTGATGTGTTTGAGGCAGATAGGTGCCTCCGCGAGATCATAGCTCGATACCCCGAGGTGAATGGTATGGCGGTGGCATATTGTAATCAGATGCCGTTCAATTACGAAGATCGTTTGATTCCCTTGGATATTGGGGCGCGCTTTATCAGGTACTTTACGCCATCCTTGGAGGACCTGGCGGTAATGAAGCTCTATGCCTGTCGTCCGAACGACATCATCGATCTTCATAGCCAGGCATTCGTCGACCGACTTGATTGGGGACTGCTCGAACGGCTTATATTCGACGAGGGCGAGGCGCTGGCGTCGTCGCCTTCGGAGCGGAGTTATCAAGAGATGGTCTGCGCATACAGCCAATACAAAAAGGAGGTGCTCGGTTGAATCTGACCTTTGAGGGATTCTTAAAAGGCTATTGCCGAGAGCTATCCGGACAGCAGTCGCTCAGTTTTAGAAAACTGGTTAAGCAAGCGACGACGGTTGCGCCGCGCGTGGCGGAGCCCCTGTTTTTGCTCGCTTTGGCACAGGGTAAAGCCGAATACGTTCTGGGCTTATCCGAGGGTTCGTGGATGGAAGAGGGTTACCGAGGCGTTTTGTCCTTGTACGCCCAAACGGGTAGCCTGGCATCTCTATGCGCCGAGGACAAACTTCCTAATCGTTATGCCAACGTTTGGCGTGCGTATAGAGCGGTGAAGGAAAAGCCAGTGGCGGACAGAAGAATCAACGCCCTGATGCGAAAAAGAACGTTGGGAGCGCTAGAGGAATCGGGTGTAACGCGCTACGGTCTCTGCCGCGATTTGAATCTGAATAAGGGAAACGTGTACGCATATTTAGCCGGTGATGACTCAAAGGTGAGCAGGGAGACGGCGCGCCGCATTATGGAATATGCGGAGGAGAGGGGCGCCCAAGAAGGGGCCGGGCGCCCGGTGCGTATGGCGGGGTAAGATTGATCGCGGTTTTGATTGGTGCTCGATTGGGTTTGTTGGGCGGAGTTTATGTCTGCTATTGATATTGTGCTTGTTGTGATCGCCTTGGTGGCGGTGGGGGTTGCTGTGGCTTGCGCCCTCCAGCTCAAGAGCCTGCGTGCCGAGTTGCGGGAGCGTGGCGACGGTGGCGCGGAAACGCTGGCAGCACTCGAGCAGGCCAACAACGCGCTCGATGCCCTGAACGTCGCGCTGGCCGAAACTCGCCGCACGGCCAATGCCATCGCGCAGCAGCAGACGACAGATGCGGCCGTGGAGCAGCAACGTTACCTGACCATCGCACGTGAGTTTTCGCAAGCTGGTGACCGGATGGATGACCTGCGCCGCGAGACGGCCCAACAGCTCGGTGCCAACCGCGAGGGTATCGAGCATCGCCTGGACAAGGTGCGCGAAACGGTCGATGCTCAGCTGGGCGCCATCCGCAAAGACAACAACGTGCAGCTCGATCAAATGCGTGCGACGGTGGACGAGAAGCTCTCCCGCACGCTCAACGACCGACTGTCGGCATCGTTTAAGCAGGTGAGCGACCAGCTCGAGGCCGTGTACAAGGGCCTGGGCGACATGCAGTCCATCGCCACCGGCGTGGGCGACCTTAAGCGCGTGCTGGGCAACGTGAAGGCGCGTGGCATTTTGGGCGAGGTGCAGCTGGGTGCAATTCTGGCGGACATCCTTACGCCCGACCAGTATCTGGAAAACGTCGCCACCAAGCCCGGCGCCTCGGAGCGCGTTGAGTTTGCCGTCAAGCTGCCGGTGGACGAGGGCGATCCCGTGCTGCTGCCGATCGACTCCAAATTCCCGGGCGACGCGTATGAGCACTTGCTCGACGCGCAGGAGTCGGGCGATGCGGAGACCGTGGCGGCTGCGCGCAAGACGCTCGACACCATGGTCAAGCGCGAGGCAAAGGACATTTGCGAAAAGTACCTGAGTGTGCCGGCAACGACCAACTTTGGCATCATGTTCGTGCCGTTTGAAGGGCTGTACGCCGAGGTCGTCAGCCGCTCCGGGCTTATCGAGACCCTGGGCCGCGACTATCACGTCAACGTTGCCGGCCCCAGCACCATGGCGGCCATTCTCAACAGCCTGCAGATGAGCTACCAGACGTTTAGGCTGCAAAAACGCACCGACGATGTACTGCGAGTGCTCTCCGCCGTCAAGGCCGAGCTGCCGCGCTATCAAAAGGCGCTGCGCCGCGCCCAGCAGCAGATCGAGACCGCGGGTAAAACGGTCGAGGGCATTATCACCACGCGCACCAACGTCATGGAGCGCAAACTCAAGGATATCGACGCGCTGGAAGACGCCGACCAAGCCGATGAGATCTTGGGACTCACGCCCGCGGGCCTTTCCACAGACCAAGAAGACGAGGACTAATTGCAACAAGGCAGCGGGGCACCGGCGCAAACGCGGGCACCCCGCTGCCTTTCACATCGCGCTTGCCTGAAGTGCGCTTTAGTGTGCAACAATGGCGTTTCGCCCTATCAGACGCGAAAGGAAGCCCATGTCTCAGAGAAACACCAGTCCGCTGAAACGCTCCACCGTGCGCCGCACGCTGCAGCGGTTTTGGGGTGTCACGCGCACGCAGCCGCTGATTGTCTTTCTCTCGGTGTTCTCGTCGGCGGGCTACATCTTTTTGCTGACGTTTGCCAATACCTATGTGATGGCCCTCATTGTCGACCGCGTTCAAGCCGGTCCCGTGGCGGGTGATCAGGTGTTTGAGGTCTTCGGCCCCTATATCCTGGCGCTCGTACTCGTTAACCTGGTGGGCCAAATCCTCTCCAAGCTGCAGGACTACACCGTCTACAAGCTCGAGATTGCGGGCAACTATCACCTGGCGCGCCTGTGCTTCGACACGCTCTTCAACCAATCCATGACATTCCATACCAGCCGCTTTGGCGGATCGCTCGTGAGCCAGACGAGTCGTTTTATGAGCGGCTACACGGGGCTGGTGGACGTGACGGTGTATTCGCTCGTCCCCACCATCACCTCGGTCATCTGTACCGTGGCCGCACTCGCCCCGGTGGTGCCGACGTTTACCGTGATCCTGGTGTGCATCATGGTCGTCTACATCGCGTTTGTCTGGCTTATGTACAAGCGCATCATGCCGCTTTCGGCCGCGACGTCCGCCGCGCAGAACAAGCTCTCGGGTGTGCTCTCCGACGCGGTCACGAACATTTTGGCCGTCAAGACCTGCGGGCGCGAGGACTTTGAACGCGATCTGTTCGACGCCGCCGATCGTGCCGCGCGCGATGCCGAGACAGTCTCGATGCACGCCATGATGCAGCGCAACTTTACGACCTCGGGTCTTATCGTCATCACCATGGCCGTGGTGAGTGTGTTCGTGGCGGGCGGCAACGCGTGGTTTGGCATCTCGGCCGGCTCGCTCGTCATGATCTTTACCTACACCTATAACCTCACCATGCGCCTGAACTACGTGAGTTCCATGATGCAGCGCATTAACCGCGCTTTGGGCGATGCGGCCGAGATGACGCGCGTGCTGGACGAGCCACGTTTGGTGGCAGACGACCCGGACGCCCCTGAGCTCAAAGTGACCGAGGGCGCGATTGATTTTGAGCACCTGAGCTTTGCATATCGTGACGCCGCGGCGGGCGAGAGCGTGTTCGACGACCTGACGCTTCACGTGGCGGCGGGCCAGCGCGTGGGCCTGGTGGGCAAATCGGGCTCGGGTAAGACGACGCTCACCAAGCTGCTGCTGCGCCTGGACGATGTTCAGGGCGGCCGCGTGCTCGTGGACGGTCAGGATGTCTCGCGCTGCACGCAGCAGAGCCTGCGCCGTCAGGTTGCCTACGTGCCGCAGGAGGCGCTGCTGTTCCACCGCTCCATTCGCGAAAACATTGCCTACGGTCGTCCCAACGCCACTGATGAGCAGATTCGCGAGGCCGCTCGTCTGGCCAATGCCCTTGAGTTTATCGACCGCTTGCCCCGTGGCTTTGACACCATGGTGGGTGAGCGCGGCGTGAAGCTTTCGGGCGGCCAGCGTCAGCGCGTGGCCATTGCGCGCGCGATTCTAACGGACGCTCCGATTCTGGTGCTCGACGAAGCGACCTCTGCCCTGGACAGCGAGTCCGAGGCGCTGGTGCAGGAGGCGCTCGAAAACCTGATGCGCGGGCGCACCTCCATTGTGGTGGCGCATCGCCTGTCCACCGTGGCGGCGCTCGACCGCATCGTGGTGCTGGCGGACGGCGAGATCGTCGAGGATGGTACGCATGCACAGCTCGTCGAGGCGGGCGGCGAGTACGCGAGCCTGTGGAGCCGCCAAACCGGCGCATTCTTGGAGGCTTAAGGTCCCCGGGCGTGGGACAATCGTTCCCGTGAAGTAATGTTTTTGCCGAGCCGAGGAGTCGTTATGCCACGCGAGACCAATGCCGCCAAACGCGAGCGCGCCATCGAGGTGTGCGAGCGCCTCAACCGTCGCTATGGCCCGGTTGAGTGCTTTTTGGACCACGAGAACCCCTTTCGCTTGCTGATCGCAGTGCTGCTCTCGGCGCAGACGACCGATGCACAGGTTAACAAGGTGACGCCGCGGCTGTTTGCCCAGTGGCCCACGCCCGAGGCCATGGCCGGCGCGAGTGTTGCCGACGTGGCGGACACGATCAAGTCGCTCGGCTTCTATAAGAGTAAAGCCAAGCATGCCGTGGAGGCCGCCCAGATGATCGTCGCCGATTACGACGGTGTGGTGCCGGCGGACATGAAGGAGCTCGTCAAACTGCCAGGCGTGGGGCGCAAGACGGCGAACATTGTGCTCAACGTGGGGTACGGCATTGTGGAGGGCATTGCGGTGGATACGCACGTCAACCGCATTGCGCACCGCCTGATGCTGAGCCCCAAGACGCACGCCAAGGAACCGCTCAAGACCGAGCAGGACCTGCTCAAGATCTTGCCGCACGAGTATTGGGAGTCGGTCAACCACCAGTGGATTACCTTCGGCCGCGAGATCTGCGATGCCCGCAAGCCCAAATGCGACGAATGCCCGCTGGCAGACCTTTGCCCCAGCGTGCGCGTTTTGGGGTAGCGCCGCGGCGTGCATCGGCGTGCGCGCCCTATGCGCTACCATGGCAATCAATGAATTTTGACGAACGACCCGCCGAGCTTGCCCCGGCGGGCTTTTGGCGTTGCAATGCCGGAGGAACAGCATGCTCATTCACCGTATAGCCGCGCAGCTCTACACTGCCGAGGCCTTGCAGACCGTCGAGGCCGGGCTCGATGCTGGCGAGGACGTGACGCTGGCTGTGTCGCAGTCGGGCCGCACGCTTATGGCGGCCGCCCAGTTTGCGCGCCGTCCGCGCCCGACGGTCTATATCGTGAGCGGCGAGGATGCGGCCGATCGCGCCGCGCGTAGCCTTGCCGCCTACGTGGGCCTGGCGCACGTGTGTCGTTTTCCCGAGCGCAAGGACTATCCGTGGCGCGAGCAGGCGCCCGACGACGCCGTGGTGGCGCAGCGCTGCGAGGCATTGGGGCGCATCGTGCGTGGGGACAACTGCATCATGGTTGCCTCAGCCCGTGCGCTGCTGCGCTGCGTGCCGCCGGTCGAGAGCCACTACTGGGAGTCCACCACTTTTGCGGTGGGCGAGGAGATTCCTTTTGACGAGGTGCCGCAGCGCCTGGTGGGCATGGGCTACACCAATGCCGGCGCCGCCGACGCGCCCGGCCTGTTCCGTGTGCACGGCGACACCGTCGAGGTGTTTCCCGCGCAGGAGAAGGCGCCCGTGCGCATTGAGTTCTTTGGCGACGAGATTGACCGCATCCGCCGCATGGTGAGCTCAACGGGGCAGACCATCGGCAACGAGGACAGTATCGAGATCTTCCCCTGCCGTGAGCTGGCGCTTACCGACGAAGCCGTCCACAACATGCATGTGGCGCTCTATCGCGCCAGCCAGGACGACAGCAAACTGGCGGCGCTGCTCGAGATGGTGGATGCACGCATCGTCACGCCCGAGCTCGACCGCTTTTTGCCGGTGATGTACGGCCAGACCGTGAGCCCGCTGGCACACGTGAGCGGCAAGGCGCTCGTGGTGCTGTCCGAGCCGCGCTCGCTGTTCGACGACTGCCTGCGCGCCTACGAGGATATCGAGGCGCGTGCCGGCGAGGCGGGGATTGACCGACTGGATGGCCTGTATGTACGTGCCCAGCAGCTCGATTTTGGTGCTCAGCAGCGCCTGAACTATGTGAGCCTGATTCGCGCCGGCGGCGCGGTTACGGCCGAGCTCAAGATTGAGCAGCCTGCTATCGCAGGCTCGGACAACCGCTTTATGACGCGTATTCAGGAGGTCGTGGGCAAGCGCTACGCCTGCGTGTTTGCCATTCCCGACCGCGGGGCGCGCGAGTCGATGGAGCTCACCTTTGGCGACGAGAGCATTACCTTTGAGGAATCGCTGACCGCGGCGCCCGAAAATGTCGGCGCTATCGGCGACCGCGTTCGCGTGGCAGCGGCGGATTCCGCCGACCGTGCCGCACGCCAGGAGGCCCATGCTTCCATTCGCGAGCGTAAGGCCGACGCGCTCAACGCCCGCTCGCTCGAGGCGGGCGCCGCGCAGGCTGCCGCCGGCGCTGCCGTGCCCACCATCTCGCGCGGGCGCGTGACCTTTGTGGACGCTGCCCTGCCGCAGGGCGTGGTGGTGCCCGACGCCAATTTGGCCGTGTTCTCGATTGCCGACCT
This sequence comes from uncultured Collinsella sp., assembly GCA_900544205.1. Lineage (GTDB taxonomy): Bacteria > Actinomycetota > Coriobacteriia > Coriobacteriales > Coriobacteriaceae > Collinsella. The sequence continues at coordinate 39,339 of UQUG01000004.1, read as the reverse complement.
CAACGCCCGCATGGACGCCAACCGCGCGCGCAGCCGCCGCAAGGTGGACATTACGCAGATCACATTCCCGTTTAAGCCGGGCGACTACGTGGTGCACGCCACTCACGGCATCGCACTCTTTAGCGAGATCGCGCGCCAAGAAGTGGGCGGCAAGGAGCGCGACTACTTTTTGCTGGAATATGCCGACGGCGACAAGCTCTACGTGCCGCTCGAGCAGGTCGACCGCATCACGCGATACGTCGGTCCCGACGGTGACAAGCCGCGCCTGACCAGGCTCAATACCGCCGACTGGACGCGTGCCACCAACAAGGCACGCAAGAACGCCAAAAAGCTGGCGTTTGACCTGGTCGACCTGTATACGCGCCGCTCGTCGATCGCAGGCATCGCCTGCCCGCCCGATACGCCCGAGCAGATCGAGATGGAGGAGAGCTTCCCCTACGACGAGACGCGCGACCAGCTGGAGGCTATCGCCGACATCAAGGCCGACATGGAGGCGCCCAAGCCCATGGACCGCCTGCTGTGCGGCGACGTGGGTTTCGGCAAGACCGAGGTTGCCCTGCGCGCGGCGTTTAAGTGCGTGGACTCCGGCCGCCAAGTCATGGTGCTCTGCCCCACGACCATTCTGGCCCAGCAGCACTACGAGACGTTTTTTGAGCGCTTTGCCCCGTTTGGCCTCGAGGTCGAAGTGCTCAGCCGCTTCCGCACCCCGGCGCAGCAGAAGCGTGCGCTTAAGGCGTTTGCCGAGGGCACGATTGATGTGCTCATCGGCACGCACCGCTTGCTTTCGGCCGATGTGAACCCCAAGAACCTGGGCATGGTGATCATCGACGAGGAGCAGCGCTTTGGCGTTCAGCACAAGGAGCAGCTCAAGAACCTGCGCGAGCAGATTGACGTGCTCACGCTTTCGGCAACGCCGATTCCGCGAACCATGCAGATGGCCACGAGCGGCGTGCGCGACATGAGCCTGATCACCACACCGCCGACCGGGCGTCGTCCCGTGATCGTGCACGTGGGGGAGTACGACCCCGACGTGGTGAGTGCGGCGATTCGCCTGGAGGTGGGCCGCGGCGGTCAGGTGTATTACGTGTCCAACCGCGTCAAGACTATCGACGACGCCGTGGCGCGCGTGCACGAGGCCGCGCCCGAGGCGCGCGTGGGTGTGGCACACGGCAAGATGAGCCCGCGCGAGGTCGAGGACGTGATGATCGAGTTCGCGACCAAAAAGATCGACGTGCTCATCGCCACGACCATCGTGGAGAGCGGCATCGACAACTCGACCGCCAACACACTGATCATCGAGGACTCGCAGCGCCTAGGTCTGGCGCAGCTCTACCAGCTCAAGGGCCGTGTGGGCCGCTCTGCCACGCAGGCCTATGCGTACTTTATGTTCCCGGGCGAGCTGCCGCTTACCGAGGAGGCTACGGCACGCCTGACCGCACTTTCCGAGTTTCAGGACCTGGGCAGCGGCATGCGCATCGCCATGCGTGACCTGGAGATCCGTGGTGCCGGCTCGCTCATGGGCGCCGAGCAGCACGGCAACCTGTCGAGTGTGGGCTTTGACCTGTTTACGCAGATGCTGGGGCAGGCCGTGGCCGAGGCGCGCGGCGACGACGATGCCGGCGTGGAGGCGGCGAGCGTGGGCATTAACCTGCCGGCCGACTACTTCTTGTCCGAGGAGTACATGCCGGCGGTGGACCAGCGCGTGCTCGTGTACCGCAAGCTCGCTGCGGCTGAGGACCTGGAGAGTATCGACGAGGTGCAGGAGGAGACCGAGGCCGCGCATGGCGAACTGCCGTTGGCGGGACTCAACCTGTTCAACCGCGCGCGCATCCGTATTCGCGGCGAGCGCCTGGGGCTCGAGAGCGTCACGCTCAGTGGTGGACGCATTACCTTCTTGGGGGTTGACGTTCCCAAGAAGGTGGCCTTTGAGTTCAAGAATCGCTATGGCGCGGTGAACTTCCCCAAGAGCCGCAAGCTATCGGTGCCCTACAAGGCGGGCGCCGGCGCGGGCAGCGGCCTGGGTCGCGGTCTCGACGCCAACGACGGCACCGGCCCCGTGGCGGCCGCGCTCATGCTGCTGCAACAGCTGGGTGCCAGCGACGACGACTAACGGGTCGACGCTGCAAACGCCCCATTTGGGCAATCTGGCTCCATCGAAAGGAAAGCATGTTCGGATACATCTATAAGAAAGATGTCGCCATTATCGCGGTTGTCCTGTGTCTTTGTCTGGGCGTGGGCAGCTTCTTCGATTATCAGATCTCGAGCGCGCTGTTCAATATCGGCAGCATGTACGGTCGCTTTATCGAGGCGGCCGGCGAGCTGCCGTTTGAGCTGACGGCGAGCATCGCGGGCGTTATGCTCGTGCGCGCGGTGCGTCCCGACTCCAGGGGGAGCAAATGGCTCGCCGTGCTCGGCATCCTCATCAACGTGGGCCTGCTCGGCTACGAGATCGTTTCGTCCCTGAGGGTTGGCGGCAAACTCATCGCGGCTCAGTTGGTGCTGACGTTTGTGCTGGTCATCGCCGCCAATCTTATCGTCTATCGTCTCACGCGCACGACCGAGCCCGACGAGCTCACGCGCTGGGCGTTGATGGTGCTTGTCGTGTGGGTCGCTCAGGCCATCATCCTCAACGTGATTGTCAAGCCGCTGTGGTCGCGCCCACGCATGCGCGTGATCGAGGTGACGCAGGGACTCGAGTTTCAGCCGTGGTGGGTGATCGGCAACCCTGACAAGTGGGCCTATATTGCCGCCGGTGTAGTCAAGGACGGCTTTAAGTCGTTTGCGAGCGGACACACGGCGCATGCGGCGATTGGCCTTATGCTCGCCGGGCTTCCCGCGGCAGCCTTTAAGGAAAAATCTTCGCGTCGCCGCGTGATCTTTTGGGCGGCGGCTGTGGTCGCGGCGCTCGTCGCGCTTGGCCGCATCGTGATCGGTGCACACTTTTTGAGCGACGTGAGCTGCGGTTTTGCCCTGGTACTGGCGCTTGAGTGCCTTGCCGCGCGCATTGCCTATCCCAACGGCGTACAATAGCTCCGTTTGAATCATCTGGCCGATACCCGGTAAGAGAGGATTGCCATGCTCGCGTTCAACAACGACTATTCCCACGGCGCACACCCAGCGGTGCTGCAGGCGCTCGTCGATACCAACATGGAGCCGCAGCCCGGCTACGGTACCGATGCGCATACCGAGCGTGCCAAGCAACTTATTCGCGAGGCCTGCCAGGCCCCCGATGCCGACGTGTTTTTTCTGGTGGGCGGCACGCAGGCCAACGCGACGGTGATCGACATGCTGCTCGCGCCGTACGAGGGCGTCGTTGCTGCCGAGACTGGCCACGTCGCCTGCCACGAGGCGGGCGCCATCGAGTTTGGCGGCCACAAGGTACTCACCATCCCCGGCTACGAGGGCAAGATGTACGCCGAGGACCTCGAGAACTATATCCAGGTGTTCTACGAAAACGAGAGCTACGAGCACACGGTGTTCCCGGGCGCCGTGTACGTGAGTCTATCGACCGAGTACGGCACGCTGTACTCCAAGGCCGAGCTCGCGGCGATTCATGCGGTATGCCAGAAGCGCGAGATTCCGCTGTTTGTGGACGGTGCTCGCCTGGCCTATGCGCTGGCGGCCGATGAGTGCGACATTACCCTGCCCGAGCTGGCGCAGCTGTGCGACGTGTTCTACATCGGCGGCACCAAGTGCGGCGCGCTCTGCGGCGAGGCTGTGGTGTTTAGCGGCATGCACGCTCCGGCACATCCCATTCCGCGCATTAAGCAGCACGGCGCGCTGTTGGCCAAGGGCCGCCTGACGGGCGTGCAGTTTGAGGCACTCTTTGCCGATGGCTTGTATTTTGAGATTGGTCGACAGGCGATCGAGACGGCCCAGACGCTACGTCGTGTGCTGCACGAGCGCGGTTACCAGTTCTTTTTGGAGACGCCCACGAACCAGCAGTTTGTGATTCTGCCCAACGAGGATATGGCCCGCATTCGCGAGCATGCCTCGATCGAGTACTGGGAAAAGTACGACGATACTCACACGGTGGTGCGCTTTTGCACCAGCTGGGCCACGACGCAGGAGGACATCGACGCGTTGGCGGCTGTCCTGTAGCCTGATGTAATGACGAGGGGCCGCCTTGCGCTGGGTTTGGCGCAAGGTGGCCTTTGTTTTTGAGGGGGAAGGGTTGTATGACCGAGATGTCCGATCCGACGATTCGTCTGGCGACGCCCGATGATGCGCCGGCGTTGCTTGCCATCTATGAGCCGTATGTGCGCCAGACGGCGATTACCTGCGAATACGAGGTGCCGAGCGTTGAGGAGTTCGCCGGGCGCATCGAGCGCACGCTCAAGCGCTATCCGTATCTGGTGATAGAACTGGACGGGCGTCCGGTAGGCTATGCCTATGTGAGTCCGCTCAACAGCCGCGAGGCATACGACTGGTCGGTCGAGACATCGATCTACCTGGCGCGTGATGTGCGCCACGGCGGGCTGGGCCGCAAGCTGCATGACGCGCTTAAGCAATGCCTGATCGCGATGGGTATCACCAACATGTGCGCCCTCATCGCCGTGCCGCACGACAAGGACGATGAGTACCTGACGCACAACAGCCAGGACTTCCATGCCCATATGGGGTATCGCCTGGTGGGCGCCTTCGATCGCTGCGCCCAAAAGTTCGGCCGCTGGTACGACATGTGCTGGATGGAGTTGGTCCTAGCCGAGCGCGTCCCCAACCAACCCAAACCAACCTGGTTCCCCGACCTCCTCAAACCTACCATTTAGGGACAGGTTTATTTTGGCAGGTTAGCCGATGGGCTCGGTGTATTTGGCACGGTCGGTGCGCTGGATGCGCTTGGAGACATGGAGCGGTCGGCCGTCGGTGTCGTACACGTAGTCGGTGATCAGGATCAGCGCCTGCCCGCGCCCAACGTTGAGCAAAAACGCCTCGTTTTGCGAGGCATAGCACACCTCAAAGGTCTTATGTCCCTGTGCCGGCGCGCGATGGAATTCCTGGCGCAGCGTGGCGTAGAGCGAACCGTTGATATCGCGATCGATGAGTGCTTCAAAGCTCGGTGGTAGATAGGTGGTCTCCAGGCACAGCGGCGCATCGTCCAGATAACGCAGGCGGACAAGTTTGACGAGCTTGCTGCCCACGGCGACATCGAAGAACTTGGCCGCATTGCCCGCGGCCTTGGCAAAGCCCGAGTCCACCGTGCGCGTGGTGGGCTTCATACCCTGACCCTGGACCTGTGTCGTGTAGCTCGAAAACACCAGGTTGTTCTCGTGGAGTGCCGGCGTGTCGGCCACAAAGGCGCCACGCCCGCGCTCGGTGCGCACCAGGCCCTCGTCAACGAGCACCTTAAGGGCGTGGCGTACGGTGCTGCGCGACAGCCCCGATTCGTCCATGAGTTCCATCTCGGACGGCAGCTTGTCTCCGCGCGCGTAGGTGCCGGAGGCGATGCGGTCGCGCAGCATGCCCGCCAAGCGCTCGTATTGGGTCAGTCTCTTTTTAGATGAAGCGTTCATGCGATCAACCTGTATCTAACCTGTATGCGTATCTAATCAAGCATGTATTCAATACAACAACAAAACCGCTGGTATCAAGTTATCGAAAACCGTATCAGCAAGTTTTTTAAGACAAATATAGCATACAACTAGTCGACATAACCAAAACATGTATGTAACTTGTATGCCATCGAGAGCATCAAACGAGAAGAAAGGCTGATGCACGATGACTACTCAGGAACAGGTTAAGGACGTCGTCTCCCAGGTTTTGGCCGACAAGGCAGACAAGGGCGGCATCAAGCGCGTCGTGTGGATTGGCGCCGGCGGATCCAACGGCGGCAACTATCCTGCCCAGTACTTTATGGAGCACGAGGCCACGCAGGTCGTGAGCTCCAGCTACACCAGCAATGAGTTCGTGCACGCCACGCCCGCCTATGTCAACGAGAACACCCTGGCCGTCGTCGTGTCCATGCGCGGCACCAAGGAGACCATCGTCGCCGCCCAGGTCGCCAAGGACCACGGCGCCAGCACCATCGCCATCTATGTCGATGAGTCCGGCCTCACCGAGGTCTGCGACTACAAGATTCAGTATGACAGCCTGGCCGTCGACGAGTCTTGCATGGGCCGTACCAACTCCGCCGTCGTGACCATGATCGCCATGGAGCTTACGCAGCAGACCGAGGGCTATGCCGAGTACGAGACCGCTATGGCCGCGTTCGACTTGGTCGACCCCATCTATCGCAAGGCCGTCGAGTACACCCGTCCGCTCGCTGCCAAGTGGGCCGAGCAGAACGCCGACAAGCCCTGCATCAACGTCATGGCCCAGGGCCCGCTCTTTGGTGCCGCCTACGTCTTTAGCATCTGCAACGTGCAGGAGATGCTGCAGATCGACTCCTGCACCATCAACACCTGCGACTTCTTCCACGGCCCCTTCGAGATTCTGGACAAGCGCACCTCGCTGTTCCAGCTCATCAGCGTCGGCCGCAGCCGCTGCAACGACGAGCGCGGCATCCGCTTCGTCAACCAGTACGGTGGCGAGCGCGTCTATCAGCTCGACGCCAAGGAGCTCGGCCTCAACGACATCAAGGACAGCGTGAGCGAGTACTTCAACCACCTGATCTTTGCCCCGATCCTCAACAACGTGTATATGCGCGCGCTCTCTGCCGTCACCCACAAGGACTACATGACGCGCCGCTACATGTGGAAGCTGGACTACTAGGGGATAGAGCGGCCTAACAGCTCGATGTCCTCATAAGTTGCGGTGGAATAGTTCTTGCTTGGGGGCTTGAAGCCTCTATTTAGGAACTATTTCACCGCAACCGCCCAGTAATCCGCTGGGGGCGGAGGAAAACGGATCACTTTTCCGCTCACCGATTTGTGTCTTGAAAAATGTATATAACGACTATAACGTAGTGTGAAACATATTGGAAACAATACCGAGGAGGCTGCGTTGAAGAAAAGCAATCTGGGCTATGTGCTGGTGCTGATCGCCGCGCTTATGTGGGGCAGCATCGGAATCTTTGTAAACGGCATTGCGGCCATGGGCGTTTCGTCCCAGAGCATGGCTGCCTTTCGCTTGTTGGTCGGAGCGCTTGTCTTGGCGCCGGTCCTGATGTTTATGGGCTGCCGTCCGGGTGAGGGGTCTACCGTGGCTCAGGGTCCCCTGGCGCTATTCAAGGCAAGCCCCAAAGAGCTCGTCCCCTGCGCACTTGTCGGTATCGTCGGCTTGGCCGTCGCCAACACCTGCTATTACGAGTGCATGGGCGAGGTCGGCATGTCCACGGCCTCGGTGCTGCTCTACACCTCGCCGGTGTTTGGCGTCATGCTCGGCCGCGTGCTTTATCGCGAGGACGTGACCCCCAACAAACTCGTTGCCATTGTCTTTAACATCGTTGGCTGCGTGCTTGCAGTGACCAATGGCGACCTTTCCGGTTTTCATTTTTCGGTTTGGGGCGTCACGTCGGGCGTGATTGCAGGCTTTTGCGGTGCGTCGCTCGCGGTGTTTAGCCGGATAGCAACCAAGACGGTCCACCCGCTGGCTGTCACGTTTTGGGGCTTTGTTTTTGGCGGTGTGGTTATGGCAGCTATCGCGGCTCCGTGGCCGGATGTCGCCGCGGCAATGTCGCCACAGCTGCTGCTGTTGTTCCTTGGCTTTGGACTCATCCCCACAGCCGTGGCCTACATCTTATATATGCAGGGTCTGTCCATGGGGCTCGAGACATCGAAAGTTCCCGTCGTAATGTCTTTCGAGACGGTCGTCACCGTACTGGTGGGCATTGGTGTCTATGCCGAGCCCGCCGGCGCGATCAAGGTCCTGGGCATCGTGCTGGTGCTCGCGTCCATCCTGATCATGAACACCGATTTCTCCAAGCTGCGCAACAGTGCCTTTGTCGGCCATATCGTTGAGAGCATGACCTTTAAGCCCAACGCGTGGTGGACGGAGAAATCGCAGGACATGGATCTGTTCCGCGAGCGCACCGGCATCGCGCTGGAGCCCACCGTGCAGGAAAGCCCCTGGTACTTTGTGCGATAGGGGATTGGCGAGGCGTCTGATCTGGGGTTATCCAGTCAGCGCCGGCCAACCCAGCCCCAACGTTTCAAGTACGTTAAACCCGTCAACGGTCGATTTTCATCCGCGAACGGTCTTTATACTAATTAGCAATATCCGCAACGTATAAGACGTTATAATGACCATAACGAAAAGGAGGAGGCAAGATGAATCAGATCATTCTCGCATCTCATGGCGGCCTGGCCGCAGGCGCCAAAGACACGCTCGAGATGGTTCTCGGCGACGTGTCGAACGTCCACGTCGTGTCGCTTGCTCGTGACGACAAGGAGCCCATCACCAATAAGGTGGACGCCATGATCGCCACGTTCAACGCGGACGACACCGTCTATGTGCTGACCGATATGCTCGGCAGCTCGGTCAACAACAGCATGGTCGAGCTTTCCAAGAACGGCACGAAGTTCACGGTTGTCAGCGGTTTCAACATCCCGCTGGCGCTCACGCTCGCTATGAGCCCCGTCCCCGTCGAGGGCGCCGAGCTCGCGGCCCTCATCAACGAGGCCCGCAACGGTCTGACCAACCCCAACGCACCGGCCCAGCCCGCCGCGGCTCCCGCCAAGAAGGCCAAGGCGTCCCGTCACAGCTCCGGTCCCGCCAAGATCGTCCTCGCACGTCTTGACTACCGTCTGCTGCACGGCCAGGTCGTCTTTACCTGGACCACCAAGGTCCAGGCCGAGCGCATCATCGTCGTCGACAACGCTGCCGCCAACGATGACATCAAGAAGGGCGCTCTTAAGCTGGCCAAGCCCCAGGGCGTGCGTCTGAACGTCTTCACCGTCGAGCGTGCTCTCGCCAAGATGGACAAGCTCAACACCCTCGGCGAGCGCGTCATGTTCGTCTTTGGCAACACGGCCGAGATGCTGCAGTTCTGCCAGGGCTACAAGCTCGACGCCATCAACCTGGGCGCCACCGCCAACCACGACGGTGCCGATCAGGTCGGCGGCAAGGACAGCTCCGTCTTCCTCGACGCCACCCAGAAGGCCGACGTCAACCAGCTGCTCGACATGGGCATTAAGCTCTATGTCCAGCAGACCCCTACGTATCAGAGCGTCGACATCGACGCCAAGCTGTAATCAACCAGGCTTTTGCCTGACTGAAAGGAGAAGGGTATGAATACGTTCATCAGTGCGGTGCTCGTCGGCCTCGTCGGCGTGTTCTGCATGTGGGACTCCCGCCTGCTCGGTCGTCTTAACTTCGAGCAGCCCCTCGTTGGCGCTACGCTCGTCGGTCTGCTGCTGGGCGATGTGCCCACCGGCCTTGCCGTCGGTGCCGCCGTCGAGCTCGTGTCCATGGGCCTGGTGCAGGTCGGCGCCGCCGTTCCGCCCGATATGGTCCTGGGCGGCATCGTGGCCGCTGCCTTTGCGTGCCTGACCGATGCTTCCGCCGAGACCGCCATGACGATCGCCATCCCGGTCGCCGTCCTGGGTCAGCTCCTCGGCATCGTGTTCCGTTCCATCATCGCCGCCCTCACCCATGTGGCAGATAACGCGATCGATAACGGTAACTTCAAGACCGCCTACCGTATGCACATCTGCGCCGGCTCCGGTCTGTACGCCATCATGTACTTCCTGCCGATCTTCCTCGCCGTCTTTGTTGGCACCGACCTGGTTCAGGCCATCGTCAACATGGTTCCCGAGTGGCTGTCCACTGGTCTTAACGTTTCGACCAAGATCATGACCGCCTACGGCTTGGCTCTGCTGCTCACCATGATGATCAAGAAGGGTATGACTCCGTTCCTGTTCATCGGTTTCCTGCTCGCCGCTTACCTCAACCTGTCCGTCATCGCGGTCGCTCTGATCGGTGTGTGCCTGGCTGTCGTCTTCATGGGCTTCAAGTTCAACGGTTCCCATGCAGCCGCCGGTGTCGATTCCGACTACGATCCGCTTGAAGACGACGAAGACTAAGGAGGAACACACTATGGCAACCGCAACCAAGGACGTGTCCCTGAACAAGAAGGTCAGCCAGTTCTTCTGGCGCTCCTGGGCCATCCAGGCCTCTTGGAACTACGAGCGTCAGATGAACATGGGCTTCCTCTACGGCATGGTCCCCACGCTCGACCGCCTCTATCCGGATGAGTCCGACCCCAAGCAGCTCGCTGCCAAGAAAGAGGCTTACCACCGTCACATGGCGTTCTACAACTGCACCCCGCAGACGAGCGCTTTCATCCTGGGCCTCTCCGCCTCCATGGAGGAGGAGTACGCCAAGGATCCCGAGAACTTCGATCCCGATTCGATCAACGCGGTCAAGACCTCCCTCATGGGTCCGCTTTCCGGCATCGGTGACTCCTTCTTCCAGGGCACCATCCGCGTTATCGCCTTTGGCCTTGGCGTTCAGCTGGCTCAGCAGGGCTCCATCATGGGCCCGATCCTGGCCATGCTCATCTCCATCGTCCCCTCCGTGCTGATCACTTGGTTCGCAGCCAAGATGGGCTATCAGGGCGGCCACGAGTACCTGAGCAAGCTTCAGGGCGGCGACCTCATGGAGAAGCTCATGTATGTCTGCGGCATTGTGGGTCTTATGTCCGTGGGTGGCATGATCGCTACGCTGATCGGCGCCACCACCCCGCTGCAGTTCGCTGAGGGCACCGTCGTTATCCAGGACATCCTGGACGGCATGATGCCCCAGATGATCTCCCTTGGCCTCACCGGCCTTATGTACTGGCTCATCAAGAAGAACGTCAACACCGGTTGGCTTCTCGTGATCGCCATCGTGGGCGGCATCGCCCTCTCCGCGGCCGGCATCCTGGCCTAGTCGCGACCAAGCGTCTAACCGCTTTCCCCCGGGGGCCTGCCTGGCATCCCATACCCCAGGCAGGCTTCCATTCCCAAAATGCGACAATGGGACAGTCCCCTTGTCGCATCCTCAACGGGCCGGCGACTCGGTCCAAACCACGGTAACCCTGCGAGCGCCCGGCAATGTGGCGCCGCAAAAATCGAAAGGAATGTGTCAGATGTACGAGATCGACCTTAACCTCCCTAAGCAGATCGTCGCTGACGTCCTGTCCAACCACGAGATCCACAGCGTCGCTTTCGTCGGCTGCGGTGCTTCCATGTCCGACCTTTACCCCGCCAAGTACTTCCTGGCCAACAACACGGACAAGCTGAACGTTCAGATCTTCACTGCTAACGAGTTCAACTACGACACGCCTTCCTGGGTCAACGAGCACACCTTCGTGATCACCTGCTCCCTCGGTGGCTCCACGCCCGAGACCGTCGAGGCCAACAAGACCGCCAAGAAGCACAACTGCCCGGTCGTCTCCCTCACCAACAAGGCTGGCTCCGCTCTGACCGTCGACGCTGACTACGTCATCGTTCACGGCTTCCACGCCAACTTCGCTGCCAAGTGCGAGAAGCCCGGCTATGCCATCGCTCTTGCTCTCGAGATCCTTCAGCAGACCGAGGGCTATGACAAGTACGACGACATGATCACCGGCCTCACCAACGTCTTCGATCTCTGCGAGAACGCTGCTCAGTCCTGCAAGAAGCTCGCCAAGAAGTTCGCTGAGGACTTCAAGGACGACAAGATGATTTACTTCATGGCCTCTGGTGCCTCCGAGAAGATGGCTTACTCTCACGCCGCCTTCCTGTTCACCGAGATGCAGTGGATCGACGCCGCCGCCTACAACACCGGCGAGTACTTCCACGGCCCGTTCGAGGTTTCCACCGAGGGTAAGCCCTACGTCTTCTTCATGTCCGATGGCGCTACCCGTCCGATGGACGCCCGCGCCCTCACCTTCCTTGAGCGCATGGGCGCCAAGGTCGCTCTGATCGACTCCAAGGACTACGGCCTGGCTGACGCCGTGCCCGCGAGCGTCGTCACCTACTTCAACCCGCTGCTGCACCTCGCCGTTATGCGCGAGTACGGCAACCAGATCGCCGAGGCCCGTCAGCACCCGCTGACCATGCGCCGCTACATGTGGAAGCTTTCCTACTAATCACAAGTAAGTAGACCTTACGGGTTGATTGAGAGGGGATGGGGTTTGCGCCCCGTCCCCTTTTTTGCTCTGGGGAGGGCGTGTCTGTCGCGTCGCAAATCCCAGATAAAACCTACCAAAATAAACCTGTCCCTTTTTGGCAGGTGGGAGGAGATGCGTATGATCAAGGCAGTGCTGTTTGACATGGACGGCGTGCTGGTCGATACCGAGTGGTTCTACAACCGTCGTCGCGTGGCGTTTATGGAAGAGAAGGGCTTTCACTTTGACGAGATCCCCGATCTTTCGGGGTCTAACGAGCCCGCCATTTGGAAGTCGCTGGTACCTGACGATGTTGAGCTGCGCGAGCGCCTGCGCGTGGAGTACAAGCAGGTCTATAGCCCGGACCATCCCGTTCCGTATGCCGAGCTGCTCAACGAGCAGACGGAGCCGGTGATGCGCGCACTGCACGAGCGCGGCGTGAAGTGTGCCATCGCGAGCTCGTCCTATCGCGAGTTGATCGACGAGCTGGTGGGGATTGCCGGTATCGCCGACGTGCTGGACTACACCATCAGCGGTCACGAGTGCAGTGCGTTTAAGCCCGACCCCGAGATCTACCTGCGTGCCATGGAGGCGCTGGGTGTGGAGCCTACCGAGTGCCTGGTTATCGAGGACTCGCCTTTGGGCATCGAGGCTGGCAAACGTTCCGGCGCCCGCGTCCTGGCACTGCGCCCGCACGAGGGCGTCAACCTCGATCAATCGCGAGCCGATGCCGTTATTGATAATCTGACCGACATTTTGGCCGCTTTGTAGTGTCAATCCGCCGCGAGAAGCACGGGTTCAAACGTTTTTTGCGGTGGACTGGCTCAATTTGGTTTCGATTTTGATCCGTTTGGCTTCGATTCGGACTAAGTGAGTAGACTTTTTGGTGCAGGACGAGCACAAAGCGCATCTGCTCTAGTAAAACCGCAGGTCACAGGGGTGGCGGTTTTGGGTGTGCTCTGCAGGTCGCGTAAAGTCTACTCACTTGTAATTTGGGCCTTTGGTCGTGGGGTTGCTGGTCCCGCTTTGGTTGTCGGGAGAGGGTGAATTGAAGCACCCCCGCACGCTCCATGCTACAATCGCGGGCATGCCCCACAACTACATCTGCCTTCGAAAGGAGCTTCCGTGGCGAACGCCATCGATCAGCTCACGGACCGCGTGCTCGTGCTCGGCCGCCTCACCATCGTCCGCCGTGCCATTACCGCCGTGGCGGTCACAATTTCTGCCGTCCTCCAAACATTCCTGATCCAGGCGTTCATTCAGCCCGCCGACCTGCTTCCGAGCGGTCTCACCGGCGTCGCGGTCCTGCTCGATCGCGTTACCTCGCTGGGCGGCGTTCACATCGACATCTCGCTCGGCATGCTTGCGCTCAACATTCCCGTGGCGCTCCTATGCTGGAGCGGCATTAGCAAGCGCTTCGTCATCTTCTCGATGATGCAGGTCGTGCTCTCGTCGCTGTTCCTCAACGTCTTTCACTTCGCTCCATTTTTGGGCGACAAGATTATGCTCATCATTTTTGGCGGCGTGGTCTCGGGTCTGGGCGCTGCCATCGCGCTAAAGTCCGGCGCATCTACCGGTGGCACCGACTTTATCGCGCTGTGGGTCTCCAACCACACGGGCAAGACCATCTGGGGCGTTATCTTTGGTTTCAATTGCTTTATCCTGGCGATCTTTGGCTTTATGTTTGGCTGGGACAACGCGGCGTACTCCATCGTGTTCCAGTTTATTTCGACCAAGACCATCGACAGTTTCTATCGTCGCTACGACCGCGTGACGCTGCAGATTACGACGCGCAAGGCAGACGAGGTCATGACTGCCTACGTAAACCATTTTCAGCACGGCATTAGCTGCGCCGAGGTCGTCGGCGGATACAGCCGCGAAAAGATGTACCTGCTGAACACCGTTGTTTCGACCTACGAGAGCCAGGACATTATCAAGTTGGTGTGCGACGTTGATCCCGGCGCCGTGATCAACGTGTTCCACACGCTCAACTTTGTGGGCGGCTGGTGGGGCGGTCATGTCGACGAGCCCATGCCCACGGCCGTTCCCGATCCCGACAAGCCCGCACGCATGGCCAGCAGGCAGGCGCGCCTCAGCGAACAGGACAGCCTGCAGCAGGATGACGGCAAGTAGGGTATTGGCATTTTGCCGGTCCTGCGCAACCCATCCGAACGAGCCCCCCGAAAGCCCCGTTGCTTTCGAGGGCTCTCGTTTGCCCAGATAAAACCTACCAAAATGAAGCTGTCGCTTTTTGGTAGGGAGGGTGTATCGTTTTATCAATATGAGGTAACATGAAACTAGACGTTATATACGTATTAGAAATTTAGCTATTTTGATAAGAGTGATCAGATATGCCTGCGCCCAAAAATGCACCGCTTTACCAGCAGATTTATGACGAAATCAAGGATGCGATCGAGAAAGGTGTTTATGCACCCAAGGAGCGTATTCCGTCCGAGCTTGAACTAGCCGAGCAGTACGAGGTGAGCCGTATTACGGTGCGCCGCGCTGTCGAGGAGCTGTGCTCCGATGGTTACCTGGTTAAGCAGCAGGGCCGCGGCACCTTTGTCTCCACGCCGCACATCAACCGCCAGTTTCACGCCTCGACGCTGCAGACGTTTACCGCGCTGTGTGCCGGCAACGGCATGAAGGCCGGTGCGCACGTGATCGATCGCCAGATCGTTCCGGCGCGCCAAAACGAGATGGAGTTCTTTGGCCTGCAGAAGGATGCGCTGCTGCTGCATATCAAGCGCGTGCGTACGGCCGACGGCGAGCCCATCTTTGAGGAGAACATCTTTGTGCCGTTTGACGCCTACCGTGAGCTGTTGACGGCCGATCTTGAGGACAAGTCGATTTTTGCCGAGGTCGAGCGTGTTGGCGGAACGCCGATTGTCTCGGTTGGCTACCGTACGGTCGAGGCCGTTCGAGCTAACGCCGAGCAGGCGGCCGAGCTGGGCATTGCTCCGCACGATCCGCTGCTCAACCTGCGTGCCGGCTTTACCGGTCCCGATGACGAGCCGGTTTTGATGGGTAAGCAGTACTACGTGGGATCGCGCTACGTTATGGTGATGTAAGTTACGCGGTTTTACCAAACCGCGTAACGGCTCGACGCTGCAAACGCCCCTAAGCGGCAATCTGACGTTCAATCGTCGGTCGCGTACCCAAAGTACGCTTCCCTCCTCTTTCACGTCACCTTGCTCGCTTAGGGGCGTTTTCGCTGACTTATGCTCAACCAGCGACGTTTGCGCGCTTGTCAAGAGATTAGCCGTTGGGAAAGTGTCCAAAAATCCCACGCTCGTTCCTTTTGGATTGCGTTGCCCGTGGCCGACAGCCGTGCGGCACCGGTCCGCGTGGCGGCGTATAATCGGCGGCAGATGACTTGGACGTTAGGAAACCATGACCGATAGCATGCAGCAGATGGCGCTTGACACGCTCGGCGCCTATTTTGGCTACACCTCGTTTCGCCCGGGGCAGGACCGCATGGTCGATGCGATCCTTGCCGGTCGCGATGCGCTGGGTGTTATGCCCACGGGCGCCGGCAAGTCCATTTGCTACCAGGTGCCCGCGCTCATGCTGCCCGGCATTACCTTTGTGGTGAGTCCGCTGCTGTCGCTTATGGAGGACCAGACCCGCGCGTTGCTCGCGGCGGGTGCGCGACCCAGCTATCTCAACTCCAGTCTTACTCCGGCCCAGCAAAACACCGTGCTCAAGCGGGCGCGCGAGGGCCGCTACCAGCTTATGTACGTGGCGCCCGAGCGCCTGCTCGAGCCGCGCTTTTTAGCCTTTGCCCAGGAGGCCGCGGGTTCCGCCGGCATTGGCGTGCCGCTCGTGGCTATTGACGAGGCCCACTGCGTGAGCCAATGGGGCCAGGATTTCCGCCCCGCCTACCTGCAGATTCGCGAGTTCATCGATTCCCTGCCGCAGCGCCCCATCGTGGCGGCCTTTACCGCCACGGCGACTGAGCGCGTGCGCGCGGACATTCAGCAGATGCTCGGACTGCAAAACCCCGCGACCGTGGTGACGGGCTTCGATCGCAAGAACCTCTACTTTGGCTGCGAGGAGATGGGCGACAAGGCCAAGGCCGCGTGGGTGCGCGACTATGTGATCGCGCATTCGAGCGAGAGCGGCATCGTGTATTGCTCGACTCGCAAGACGGTCGATGCGCTGGCCGCGGAGCTTGCCGAGGCACTGGGCCCCAGCGGCATTCGTGTGGGGCGCTACCATGCCGGCATGGGCAACGACGCCCGCCGCCAGAGCCAGCGTGCCTTTATCGACGACGATATCCAGGTGATGGTCGCCACCAACGCCTTTGGCATGGGCATCGACAAGCCCAACGTGCGCTACGTGATTCACAACAACGTGCCCGAGAGCATCGAGGCCTACTACCAGGAGGCAGGCCGCGCCGGCCGCGACGGCGACCCGGCCAGCTGCCACTTGCTGTGGAACGGCAACGATTTTCGCATGCGCCGCTTTTTGATCGACCGCGGCGATGCTGCCGACGAGGCGCTCGACGACGAGCAGCGCGCATGGGCGCTCCAGAACCGCTATCGCCTGCTCAGCCAGATGGAGGGCTACTGCAATACCACCGGCTGTCTGCGCGAATACATGCTGCGCTACTTTGGCGACGAGGCCGCGGCCGAGCATGCTGCCGCGGCTGGTGCGGGCGCCACCGCCACGGATGACGCCGAGGGTTGCGGCAACTGCAGCAACTGCCTCACACAGTTCGAGGTCGAGGACGTCACCGACATGGCCCGCGCCGCCGTGCAATATGTGGCCACGCGCCCCATGCGCTTTGGCAAGTCGCTGATCGCCGACGTGCTTCACGGCGGCAACACCGAGCGCATTCGCCAGATGCATCTGGACGAGGATCGCGGCTACGGTGAGCTGTCGAGCGAATCGGTCGGGCGCATCAAGGACATCATCGGCCAGCTGTGCGGGCGGGGCTACCTGGCCACCTCGCAGGGCCAGTATCCGGTCGTGGGTCTGGGCCCGCGTGCCGGCGAGGTCGAGGACGAGACGTTCGCCTTTACCGTTAAGCGTCGCGCGTCCAAGCGCAAGGCCTCGGCCCGTGCCCGCCGTGCGGTGGATTTGCTGCGCGAGGAGGCCGAGCTGGATCAGCGACCGCGCGTGGGCGACGACGCCGAGCTGTTTGAGCGCCTACGGGCACTCCGCAAGGAGATCTCGACCGAGCTGGAGATGGCACCGTACATGGTCTTCTCTGACAAGGCCCTGCGCGGCCTGTGCCGTCTACGTCCTCAGACGCGCGACGAGCTTATCCAGGTCAACGGCATCGGCGAGAAAAAGGCCGACGCCTTTGGCGAGCAGTTTATGGCGGCGATAGAAGAGTTTGAATCCGAGCATGCACGGGATGGAGCGTAACGATGGCGACCGATAACAAGACCGACCGTACTGACGTGCCCGCCGTGCCGCTATACCAGCAGGTCATGGACGACCTAAAGGGCGAGATCGCACGCGGCGTGTACGCGGCCGGCTCGCGCATTCCTTCCGAGATGGAGCTCGCGAAGTCTTACGGCGTGGGGCGCATCACCGTGCGCCGTGCCATCGAGGAGCTGTCGCGCGCGGGCTACCTCAACCGCCAGCAGGGGAGGGGCACCTTTGTGTGCGCTCCCAAGCTCAAACGCAAGATTCGCCAGAAGGGCGACGTCCAGAGTTTCACCGAGGGTTGTGCCGCCAACGACATGGTGGCCGGAGCGCGCCTGGTGTCGCGCACGGTGGTTGCGGCGACGCGTGAGGACGCGGCATTTTTTGGCGTGGAGCCCGGCTGCGAGCTCATCGTGGTCGAGCGCGTGCGCACGGCAGATGGCGTGCCCGTCATGCTCGAGAACAACGCCTTTGTGCTTGCCGACCATCCCTACCTGCAGACGTTGGCCGATGAGGACCTCACCGATAACTCAATCTTTGCGCTCGTTGTCGAGCATTCGGGCCGCGCGCCGCTCAAGTCCGACCCCTGCACCGTGGAGATTGCGCTTGCCGATGCTCAGGCGGCCCCGCTGCTGGAGGTGCCGGTCGGCGAGCCGCTCTTCTATATGGAGGCATACTTTACCGATGAGGACGAGCGGCCCCTGCTGCTCGGTCGTCAAAAGATCGTGGGCTCGCGCTACGTGTTCGACATCTAACGTTCACGAATAGAACAACATGGAACAAATTTATCGCAATGGCTTCCACCGTGGCTGCATGCGTGGTATATATAGAACAACATAGAACGACAGCAGGTACGAGCAGCCGTCGCCAAAAGCCGCCACACAAGGAGGGGCATCAGCATGAACGCACATGATCTGATTCAGGAAATTATCGAGCGCAAGGGCAAGGTCGAGAACGTCTTTTGGATCGCCTGCGGTGGTTCGATGATCGACCTCATGCCGGCCAACGAACTGCTCAAGCGCGAGGCCACCACGTTTACCTCGACGGTCTACACGGCGCGCGAGTTTTGCCTGATGACTCCCAAGAGTCTTGGCGAGAAGTCACTCGTCATCGCCTGCAGCCACAGCGGTAACACGCAAGAGGTCGTCGACGGCTGCGAGATGGCGTTGGCTGCCGGCGCCGAGGTCATTGCCCTTACCGACTGCGAGGGCTCAAAGATCGACAACGGCAAGTGGACCACCTGGGTCTATCCGTGGGGCGAGGGCGTGTTGCAGGCCGAGGTGCCGCAGGGCATCGGCGCTCTGATCGCCGCCGAACTGCTCGACCAGCAGGAGGGCTACGAAGCGCTCGCCGACATGTACGAAGGCCTTAAGCAGATGGATGCGCTGCTGCCCGCCGCGCGCGAGAAGGTCAACGCCGAGCTAGGTGCCCGTTTTGCCGAGCTCTGCCAGCAGCACAAGTTCTTCTACATCCTGGGCTCCGGCCCCAACTTTAGCCAGACCTACGCCATGGCAATCTGCTCGCTCATGGAGATGCAGTGGCAGCACTGCTGCTACATCCACTCCGGCGAGTACTTCCATGGCCCGTTCGAAGCCACCGAGCCCGGCGTGTTCTACTTTGTGCAGCTCGGATCGGGCGAGTGCCGCCCCATGGAGGAGCGCGCTCTTGCGTTCCTCAACACGCACACCGATACGATCATGGTGCTCGACGCGCTCGAGTACGGCGTGGGCGACGTGCCCGCCAGCGTGCGTTCGTACTTGGAGCCGATCTTCTTCTACAACATGAGCTGCGAGCTGCGCGCCGCCCGCGGCAAGGTGTTTGACCACAGCCCCGAGGTTCGTCGCTACATGGGCATCGAGCAGTACTAGGTAACGGGAAAAGCATTAACCTTCGATTCGCAAGCGGGCCACATGAGTCAAAAAGCGGGCCGCGCCGGGGATTTCCGGCGCGGCCCGCTTAGTATCGCGCATAGATTCGCAAGGTTGCGGTAGCCAGCGGCCTACTTTGCGTCGTAGGCTTCGGCGTCCCACCAGTCGAGCTGGGCGATGTTGTCGCGGATGTGCTGGCAGCTCTTGTGGAAGCCCTCGAGCTCGTGCTCGGACAGGTCCAGCGTGTAGACCTCCTCGACGCCCTCGGCACCGATCGCGCACGGCAGGGAGGTGAAGATGCCCTCCTCGCCATACTGGCCGGTCATGAGCGTGGAGGCGGAAAGCACGGCGTGCTCGTTATGCAGCACGGCGGCGCAAACGCGCGCGGCGGAGTTGGCGACGGCGTACTCGGTGCACTGTTTGCCCTGGTAGGTTACGTAGCCGCCCTTGCGCGCGAGCTCCTCGACCTCCATGTGGTCAAAGGCGTACTTGTCGGGGTTCTCGGCCTGAAGCTCGTTAAGGCTCTTGCCGGCGATGGTTGCGGCCTTAAAGGCGGCCAACTGGCTAAAGCCGTGCTCGCCGATCATGTAGGCGTCGATGGACTTGGGGCTCACGCCGACCTTCTTGGAGATCTCGGTGCGCAGGCGGGCGGAGTCCAGGCCGCAGCCCGAGCCGATGATCTTCTTGGGATCGTAGCCGGTCAGGTGCCACAGCTCGGTGCACACGACGTCGCAGGGGTTGGAGATGCTCACGAAGATGCCGTCAAAGCCGGCGTCGACGATGCGCTTGGCAAAGGTGCGGGCGGCGTCGGTGGTAAAGAACAGCTCGCCGTCGCGGTTGCCGGCGGCCAGCGCGACCTTGCCGGCGGCGTTGACGATGACGTCGCAGCAGGCAAGCTCCTCGTAGTGGTCGTAGCAGTTGACGATCTTGGTGTTGTACGGGACAAACGAAAGGGAGTCGCGCAGGTCCTGGACCTCGGACGTCACCTTGGCCTCGTTGATATCGCACAGGTACAGCTCATCGGCAATGCCCTGCATGAGCAGACTGTTGGCAACATGTGCTCCTACGTGGCCCTGGCCGACCACACCGATCTTACGCGTTTGGTACATATATGTATCCTTTCGGCCGAGTTTTTCGCGTCGAACCATTGTAGCGTCCTGCTGCCACTTTGCTAGGCTAAAGCGCCATAGATTTTTGGGCATGCCTTAATCTCTACTTTTGGAGCGATTTGGGCCGCTGACGGCATCGCTGGGCGATGTGCTCGCGCGGATGGGGCCGCTCGTTGTACCATAGCTGCAACTGACTCGTAAGGAGCATCCATGCCCATTCGCATCCCCGACGCCCTCCCTGCCGCCGCGCAGCTCGAGAGCGAGAACATCTTTGTCATGACCGAGTACCGCGCGTTGCACCAGGACATCCGTCCGCTGCGCGTGCTCATCCTCAACCTCATGCCCACCAAGATCGCCACCGAGACGCAAATCATGCGCAAGCTCTCCAATACGCCGCTGCAGGTGGAGGTGGACCTGCTGCGCACCAAGACGCACGAGGCCACGCACGTAAGCGCCGGCCACCTGGAGACGTTCTACCGCACGTTCGACGACATCCGCGACATCCACTACGACGGCCTGATCATCACGGGCGCGCCGGTGGAGCAGATGCCGTTCGAAGAGGTCGACTACTGGCCCGAACTCTGCCAGATCATGGATTGGTCCACCACGCACGTGCACTCTACGCTGCACATTTGTTGGGGCGCACAGGCCGGCCTGTACCATCATTACGGTATCCAGAAGTACGATCTACCGGCAAAGGCGAGTGGCGTGTTCGAGCATTATCTGGTGAAGCCGCAAAGCCCGCTGGTCCGCGGCTTCGACGACCGCTTCTATGCCGTGCATTCGCGCAACACCGATGTGCGCCGCGAGGACGTGGAGGCCGAGCCGCAGCTTGAGGTCGTGGCCGTGTCCGACGAGGTGGGCCTGTACATCGTCAAGTCGACCGACAGCCGCCGCTTCTTTGTCTTTGGCCATCCCGAGTACGATACCGACACGTTGCGCCTGGAGTACGAGCGCGACGTGAAGCGCGGGCTCAACCCTCAGGTGCCGGCGCATTACTTCCCGGGCGACGATCCCACCGCCGAGCCGCGCAACGTCTGGCGCAGCCAGGCTCAGCTGTTCTACACCAACTGGCTCAACTACTACGTCTACCAGACCACGCCCTACGACCTAGCCCGCGCCGGCGAGGAGCACTAGGCTGCGGCTGTAGCTGTGGTTGCTGCTGCGGCCGTTGCTGTGCTCGCGGCGTGACGAACGTGGATTTTCGGACACACGAGCGTGGATTTTCGGACGTTTACAAATCGAGCGTGGATAATCTCCCACTTTTGGCTCAAAACTAGGCTCAAAACGGGAGATTATCCACGCTCATTTTTTAGGCATGTAGATGCCGATGGCTCGGCTAAGAGACGGTGCATGCAGAGGCAAAGTCGCATTTGGCGTAGTCTTGAATCTCGACGGGTTTTTCTTTCTGATAATCCAATGGACCAAGGCCTCAAAATGTGGAGACAGGGACCTCTTGGCAAGGCTTCTACCTGCAGATATAAGCCATCAGCCTAAAACGTCCAAAACCGTCAAGCATTTGGTCAGCGCTTGGACGGTATTTGGTCAGACTTCGCATGAAACCGTCTGGTACGTTTGCGCCGTTCCAAGAGTTGGGAGGCGACATGGGAAACATGACGGCGAATCAAAGACTTGCAAGTCACATTAAAGCATGCGAACAGCAGATGAGCTGCGTGTACGCGCGCACGGCGGCGGAGGCAAAGCAGATTGAGCGGCGGGCGGAGGTGGGAAGTCTAGAGGTGGTCATGCCGGGGCTGTATGCGCGTCCGGAATACTGGTCCGAGCTCAAGTTTCGGCAGCGTTATCTGCATCGGGTGCGGGCGCTTGCGCAAAAGCACCCCGACTGGACATTTTGCTCCTATACGGCGGCTGTTATCTATGGCCTTTCGGTTTCGCATGCCAATTTGACGCACATCCATATCGCCGCGATGCCGGCCCAATCGACGACGCCGGGCTCTCAGGTCATTCGTCATCGCTATGCTCGTCAAACACGGGCCACCCAGATGGATATCGCCGTAACCGATATCGATCAAACGATTACGGATTGCTTGGTCGATGCATCGTTTGTCGAGGGACTGATCATTGCGGACTCAGCGCTTCATGAGCAGCTGTTGTCGATGGAGCATCTCGTTGAGACTGTCGACAAGCTTGGCCTGAATCGTCGCGGTGTTGTGACGGCGCGCAGGGTTGCGCGGTGTGCCGATGGCCTGTCGGAAAGCGGCGGCGAGTCCAAGGCACGCGCGCTGATGATCGAGCGCGGCTGGCAGACGCCGGAGCTGCAAGTTGAGCTGTTCGACCCAGTTGAGCCGGGACGGCCATATCGCGTTGACTACTTGTGGCGTGTGGGCGACCGACTGATTATCGGGGAGTTCGACGGATTCGTTAAAAGCGAGAAAGCGGCGGAGGAGGGTAAGCTTGCGAAGGCGCAGTTTGATGAGCGTCAGCGCGAGTCGAGGCTTTCGCTGCTTGATAACTGCAAGATCGTGCGCTTGTGCTGGGATGATCTGAGGGACCCGATAAAGCTCGATCGCAAGCTCAAAGTTGCCGGCGTACCGCGCGTGTGTGCTGAGGCGGTTGCAGAGCGTTGAGCCGCACGAGCGTGGAAATCCGGACGGACGAGTGTGGAAATCTGGACGCGCATTGGTTAAGCGTGGATTTTCGGACACACGAGCGTGGATTTTTGGACGCTTGTTGAATGAGCGTGGATAATCTCCCGTTTTTGGCTCGTAAGGGGGCTCAAAGTGGGAGATTTTCCACGCTCATCTTGCGGGTGCGATACAGCGGCGATCAGGCGCTGATGATGTGGGGTAGCGGCAGGTCGTGGGCGTCGGTGGGAACGTGGCCGACACGCTGCTCGTCAAAGGCTATGCCGATGATTTGACATGCGGACGAGAGCATGGGCAGATAGCGGTCATAGCAACCGCCGCCGTAGCCCAGGCGCGCGCCGGTTTGGTCGAAGGCCACGAGCGGCACGACGATCATGTCGAGAGCTTCGGCAGGCACGATAGGGAAGTGGTTGCTGTCGATGTCCGTGGCCGCGAAGGCCCGCGTGGGGTGGGCGATAAACGGAGCCGCGGACGCATCGTCGGCGGCAACTGCCCGCATGCACATGCGCTGGCCACAAGCTGCGGCATCAATTGCCGAGAGCATGCACGGATAGGCTACGCGCCAGCCGCGCACGGCGGCTGCAGCGGCAAACGCGGCAGGGTCTGCCTCGGAACCCATCGCGGCATAGACGGCAACGGCGCGCGGCGCCGCGGCATCCGAGCGGCCCAGCAGCTCAACCAGCCGCGCACAGATATCAGCAGACTTCGCCGCCCGCAAGTCCAAATCAAGAGCATCGCGCCGAGCAATCACCGCCCGCCGCAACTCAGCCTTATCCATTCCAGCCCCCTCTCCCAAACCTACCAAAAAGGGACGGGTTTATTTTGGCAGGTTTTATCTGAGCAAACGCCCAAACCACAACACAAAGCATCGCAAGGGGGCAGTTCATGGACACCTTCGTGACAGTTTTGACGAAGAGCGGGCGTCTGCGGCGGTTTGTCTCGATCTGTAACAGTAACTCTGCAAAATCTGACCTAGATGTTACAGATTGAGACAAAGGGCCGGCATCATCCGAAAACGTCTCGATTTGTAACATCTGGATCCAATATTACCGCCTAGATGTTACAGATCGAGACAAACCGGCAGACTGCGGCAAATGAAAAAGGTAGATTTTCAGGCATGCCCCAAAAATCTACCTTTGTGCGTTAGCCCAGCAGGTCGATGACGTTAAAGCCGGCGTTGCTCTTGGCGATGACGTCTCGGCCGCCAAAGACACAGGTGGGTGAGACGGCTGCGATGCGCGTCACGTCGGCGCCGAGCGAGCGCAGCTCACCGGGCGTGGCGGCGAGCATCTGGGCGCGACGCTCCTCGCGCGCATGCGGATCGAGCCCGGCCAGGTAGGTCGTGTTGCGGCGCTTGGTGAGTGCGTACGGCTTCACCGGCGCGTCCATGCCGCTCACACAGCTCACGATAAAGCCCTCAAAGGCGGCCTCGTCGGGCTCAAAGCTGCTAAGCCATGCACCCGCGCGCTCCACGCGCTCAATCGAGGGGTCGATTGCCGGGTCGCGGTAGGTGTAGAACGCCGCCTGACGCTCGCCGGCTGCGCGGAATCCGCAGCCGTACGCGCCGCCCTTCACGCGGATCTCGTTCCACAGGTAGTCGTAGGAGAGTGCGTTGGCGGCAACCGCCCAGGCGCCCGTCACGTCAATGCCCAGGCGACGCGGGTCGCACGCGCTTGCCGCAAAGCAGATGTCGCTGGGGATGACAAAAGCCTCGTGGCGGTCGCGCGGCGTTGGCACCACGAGCGCGTCGCGGCCGGCATCGGTGCCGTCGCCAGCGCCCAGCCCCAGGTTACCCGCGGCGGCCCAGTATGCGTCAAAGTCCTCGTCGCTGCCGGTAAAGCTCGCCATGCAGCCATCGGCCACAAAGATGCGCTCCGCCAGCTCGGCAAGCTTGGTACGCAGCCCGTCCACGCGCTCGTCAAAGTGCTCGAGCAGATCGCGCAAGAACAGGTAGAAGTCTACGCCCGAGAGCTGCTCGCGCACCACGGCCGAAGGCGAGCTGTAGCTCATCGCGCGGCCGAGTGCCGCCGAGTGGCCGTTGTTGATAAAGCCCTGCTCAAGCCCAATGCGAATCTGCGTGAGCACGTCGCGCACTCGGCCGGCGTCGGCATCGAGCAAAAGCGTGCTCGACCATACCTCGCGCGGCAGACTCGCCAGCGCATCGATCTTCTCGGACAGGGTGCCGGCGCTCACCAGCAGGTAGGGGCGCACGCCGTCCACTTCGGGCTGCGTCATGACTTCGGTCGTAAAGCTCAAAAAGCCGAGCTTGCCAGCGAGCAAGTTGTCGAGTTCCTCGGCCGAGTGCTCGCGCGTGGGCAGCTGCTTAAGCAGGCGGCAGAGCAGTGTCACATAGGGCAGGTCCTCAAACGCGACGCAGCTCAGGTCGAAATACTGCATGGCGTAGGCCAGACGGTTGGTGGGGATGCCGTGGCGCAGGCAGGGGATGGGCGCGGTCGTGTCCACGACCAGCGGCGGCTCGGGGCGCGCCTCGCCAATGTCGGACACGCGCAGGCGCGGCAGTGTGGCCTTGGCCTCGGGTGTGTCCTCGGCCTCCTGCGCGGCACGCAGCGCGGCCGTGCGCTCGACCACGTCGGCCAGCTCGGCATCGGTCATGGCATCGCGCTTGGCTGCCAGCTCGGCGGCCTCGGCACCCTCCGCGCCCTCGGCGGCGTCCACCGGCACCAGCTCGACCAGTGCCATGTGGTCGTTTTCCAGCACCAGCTCGCGCAGCAGGTCCTCAAAATAGCTGCCGTCCAGCTCGCTACGCAGCTCCTCGTACACCGGGCCGTACTTGAGCGCCAGCGTCGCGGCGTCGTCATCGTAGAGCCATGTGCTCAGCGCGTCGCACGCAATGGCCACGCCGTCGGCGATACCGTAGTCGCGCTGGCGCAGGTCGTATTCGTTGCTGCTGATGATGGCTTCCAGGCGCTCGCGCGGAACGCCATGCTCGCATAGGTCGCGGCAGGCGTCCTGGAACACGCGGCGCAGCTCACGCGCCACGCCGGGCTGTGCGTTTTGCAGCATGATGAGCTCGTAGGGCTGCAGGCTCTCGGCCGCGGTGTAGCTCACCACGTTGCCGCCCAGGCCGGCGGCCAGAATGGCCTTCTTAACCGGCGCTTCGTTGGAGCCCAGCAGTGCCTCAAACAGGATATCCGCCGCGATCGTGCGCTTGCGGTCGAGCGCGCTGCCCAGCACAAGGCCCAGGCCAATCAGAGCGTTCTCGGGCGTGGTGGCCATCTCGACGCGCTTGTACTCGCAGGTCACGGGTGCCTGCACGCCCAGCGGATTGGGCGCCAGCGTGGACGGGTCCTCGCCGGCGGCGACGGCAGCGTCCATGCGGCGGCTCGCAGCACTCGGCTGCGACAGATAGCGCTCGTCCAAAAACGCCAGCGCGCGGTCCACGTCCAGGTCGCCGTAGAGCGTGATGTAGGAGTTGGAAGGATTGTAGTGGCGCGCGTGCGTATCCAGGAACTGCTCGTAGGTGAGCGCGGGGATCGCGCGCGGGTCACCGCCGCTCTCGTGCGCATAGGCGGTGTCGGGATAGAGCGCGGCGTTGACGGCGTCGTCCAGCACGCTCATGGGATCGGACAGCGCACCCTTCATCTCGTTGAATACCACGCCGTTATAGCGCAGCGTGCCCTCGCGCAGGCTCGCGGAGCTGCCGTCGCCCTCGCCCTCGGCGCCCTCTGGCAGGTCCAACTCGTAGTGCCAGCCCTCCTGCTCAAAAATGGTGGGTTTAGTGTAGATGGCCGGGTTGAACACCGCGTCCAGGTACACGTCCATCAGGTTGTACAGGTCCTGCTCGTTGGTGGTGGCAACGGGGTAGATGGTCTTGTCGGGGTAGGTCATGGCGTTGAGGAACGTCTGCATGGAGCTCTTGATCAGGTCGACAAACGGCTCCTTGACGGGAAACTTGGCCGATCCGCACAGCACCGAGTGCTCAAGAATATGGAACACGCCGGTGGAATCGGCCGGCGGCGTCTTAAAGCCAATGGCAAAGGCCTTGTTTTCGTCGTCGCACGCCAGGTACAGCAGGCGAGCGCCCGAGGCGATGTGGCGCAGCACGTAGGCGTCCGAGTCGAGCTCGGGCACGGTCTCGCAGCGCTCGACGGCAAAGTCGTGGCAGGTGGTACCGGGCACCAGCAGCGCGGCAGCAGCGGCGCGCGGGTCGGTTGAGGTGGTGGGCATATGCAGTCTCCTTTGACGCCCCAGCGGGGGTGAATCGAGTCGAATCCTCGAGAGTATACCCATATGGGGCCACGGCTCTGCAACGAACTGGAGACGATGCTGGCGGATTGGGCAAAGGCCCCGCGTGCCCGCTGCATGAGCATGGATAATTGGACACTCGCCAAACGAGAGTGGATGTTCGGACGGACGAGCGAGGATTTCCGGATACCTATCGAACGAGAATGGTTATTTGGACGGAATCTGCCGCAAAAGCCCCAAAAACCGTCCGAATATCCACTCTCGATATCCGACCGTCCGAAAATCCTCGCTCGTCCATCACTCGTGTATCTCTCGTCTCTCATTCGTCTCTAATATGAGAGATGACAGGAAGATGAGAGAAAAATATGAGAGATAACTGAGCAGCAAAGAGACAGGCAATCATGGTATTGTCTCAATACCGATTGTTCTACCAGCAAAAATATGTATAAATGAAGCAAATGGTAGACATTCCATCTCTATCTATCTCTTATCTCTAAGCCGAGAGATAGAGAGATAGATGAGAGATAATTACGAGAGATAACTGAGAGACGAGGGAAATCTATCCGCGGCATTCTCCGCGGGACCGAGCGAAAGGACGTGCAGATGAACGAAAACGAGCTGACCGGTCTGCTTGAGTCTTTAAGGCGTATGGGCTCGGATGATCTTAACGTCGAAGTGAAGGAGAGCGCCACGACGCTTTCCCGCGACGTGTGGGAAACGGTGAGCGCATTCGCGAACACTGCCGGCGGAACCATCGTGCTCGGAGTGAGTGAGCGCGCAGGTTTTGTCCCGGTTGAGAACTTCGAGACCGAGAAAGTGCTCAACCAATTTGTGTCAGGCATGGGTGATGCGGGCGGTCGAGGAAAGCTGGCCAATCCGCCTAAATACACGATCGAGCGAGTGGAGCTTCAGGGCGTCATCGTTCTCGTCATTGCGATTGAGGAGCTCGATCCGTCGAGCAAGCCCTGCTATGTCATAGAGCGGGGCGCCCAGGGCGGCAGCTACAAGCGCATTGATGACAAAGATGTGCCGCTTTCATCGACCGAGGTTTTGGCACTGTCGTCATATGAACGGACGAGTCCTAGCGATCGCGATGCGGTGCCCGGCACGAGTGTGGGCGATCTCGACGAGTCGCTGGTCGACCGCACGATAGAGCGTGCCTATTCGTTGACGCCTCGAGCGATGCGCGGTGCGGCGGACAAGAAGACAAAGATGGAGCGTCTGAATTTCCTCGACTTCCGGGGCAATGTTACCAAGGCCGGCCTCCTTGCCGCGGGCGTTTACCCTCAGCAGTTCTATCCCAAGCTCTTCATTGATGTGGCTGTCCACGTGGGAACTCAAAAGGGAGCTGCGGGGCCACTAAGGTTTATGGACCGCACAGTCTGCGAGGGCACCCTAGGCGAGATGATCTCGGATGCCGTCGCGGCCGTCGCCAAGAATTTGCGGCGAACCTCGACCGTCCAAGGCGTCTCGCGTGTCGACTCGCTGGAGATTCCCGAGGAGGTTCTGCGCGAGGCAATCGCCAACGCCGTAATCCATCGAGAATACGGGGATCGGTTCTGTGGACAATCGATTGCCGTCGACGTCTTTGACGATCGTGTCGAGGTGACGAATCCTGGCGGCCTTTACGGGGGAAAGACTCGCGAGAACTTGTTTGACGGCAGCTCCCGATGCCGTAACGCGACGCTCGTGAAACTCATGTCGATTGTCCCGCTGCCGGATGGCGCAGGTTCGCCGGCTGAGGGCAATGGCTCGGGCATCCCGATGATGATCGATGCCATGCGCGCGCATGGTCTGGCCGAGCCCCTGTTCTGCCCGGGGTTCGATCGGTTCAAGGTCGTACTTTACCGTTCAAAGATCGAGCCGGTCGATCATGGCGGGGGCTTAATTGTGACGGCACTCAAACACTACGGCGAGCTGGGGACGCGTGAGCTGGCAGAACGTACGGGGCTTACAATTTCCCAGGTAAGGTCGCGCGTCAACGCGCTCATTGCTCAAGGCGAGCTTGAGCCCACGGCGCCGGCGACGAGCCGCAACCGCAAGTATCGACTGTCAGAGCGCGTGGAATAAATGCGTTAGTGGACGAGGCGACCCAATAATCGACCCTCAATTGGCGCCCACTAAGGTAAAGCGGTTGTTGCTCAGTCGACGGTGATGCTGAAGACTCGGCTTACGCCGGCATGGCCCCGAACCCGTCCATCAAGAACAGCCTAAGAACCAGCTTGATGACATTTCCCGGTTTGATTTCAGCCGCGTCAAAGACGTGGCGCTCGGCGAGCTCGCTGCAGTATGCATAGATGTCGCGGATAAGGTCCGCGCCCGAAAGCGTAAACATGTAGCCTGCGTCCGAAAGCGCATTGGGCGCGGCGGGCAACTTGGCCATGTGGCAGAACGTTTGCAGGTCGGGCGCCATAACATTCTGGTAGTCGAGGTGGCCGCCGGCATCCTGTTCGGCAAGCTCCAATTGGCGCACGAAATCCAGCGCCGCTGCCAGCACAAAGCTCGGCGTAGGCGCGTTGACGTCCTGAGTGGTCGCCACGAGCCTGCCCGCCGCCTGCGTGACAAGCCAAGCGACCTCGCGCTGGCAACGCACGGCCTTGCGCGTAACCGGCTTGATGGACGAAGAAGAAACGCTCCCCTTAGGCGGATTCGAAGCAGCCATAAGACCCTCCCATGAACAATCCGGCCCAACAAGCCCGGATGAAACACGTGTTACATCAGTATACGGGGAAGTGGGGTGGAAAAACGGAGTCGACAGCGTGAACTGCCGGCTCCGGATTGCTTGCCTTAGAGGCCGTACACTTCGACCATAGCTTCGCCAATGCGATGGGGCACGCCGGTGACGAGTGCGTTGCCCATGCAGAAGGCCCGATGGCCGTCGGTCATGCCCGTATCGGTCCAACCTTTCGGGAATCCCTGAAGCTGATCGAGCTCGTCGGGAACAAGACGGCGGAAACGGCCATCGGGACATTCGATGACGTGCTTGAAGCGGCTCGCTCCCGTGCCGCCTTCTCCTGTGAGGATGGTGCGGCTCGGCTTGTCGGTGGCATCCGGGAAGCTCATGGCTCCCTCGGAATACGTGTACGTAAAGCCTGTCTTTTTGTTAGTGCGCTCTTCGCGCTTGCTGCCCTTAAGGTAGCGCCAGTCGGGAAGCTTTTCGTCGGAGATGTAGAACTGCTCCGGGACATCAGCCTCGTCGACAAGCACGTCGCCAAGCACGTGGCGCTCACCGTGATAGTCCTCGGCAAAGTCGCAGGTCAGAACATGACAGCCCTGCATGACGCCAGCATTCTTGAATTGAGAGGTCTTTTGGCCGACGCCAAAACGAGTTGAGTTCTCGTAGGGGTCGGGCAAAACGTCGAGCTCGGACATCTCGTCGGGATAGATGGCGGGGAAGGCTTTAGCCATGACGCCGTTGTGCATGCGATTAACGAGATCAACCTTGCCAGCGTCCTTTTCGCAGAAGATATAAACACGCTTGCGACGCTGGGGGAAACCGTATTCGGCAGAGTTGACCACGCGCCATTCGACCGTGTAGTCGAGGTCGGCAAGACAGCTTAGGATGATGGCGAAGTCGCGACCGCGTTGAGACGCGGGCGACTTGAGCAGGCGGTCGACGTTCTCAAAGAGACCGAACTTGGGCTTCTTCATTTCGAGGAAGTGATAGATGTCCCACCAAAGGACGCCCTTCTTGCCCTCGATGCCGTGTGCCTGATTGAGCGGACGCGCGACAGAGTAGTCTTGGCAGGGGAAACCGCCAACAACCATTTGGACATCGGGGATTTCGATTTCTTTCGCCTCGGCCTGCTCCAGGACCTTATTGATGTCTTCGTTGACGACGGAATCATTGCCGAAGCGATCCATGTAGCAACGGGCCGCGAACTGACGCGCCTTGGTTCCGGGCGGCTCCCACTGATTGGCCCAAATGGTGCGGAAGGGGCCGGCGGGCTTCATATAAAACTCGGGATGTCTAGGGTCGGCATAGCCTTCGAGACCCAAACGAAATCCACCGACGCCCGCAAAAAGCTCGGCAATATTAATCTCAGACACGTTTCTCCAATCGCTGCTGTGTCCGGTTATGGTGGTCACAACAATAACCGATCGAGGGGACAATCAAGACCTCAATTTTCTGGGCGTTAGTAGTTGCTCTGAACTACCATGAGGTTAGTTGCGAGTTTCGGAGGTATCCCGTGTCTAAGAAGCGCCTCGATTTCAAGCGCATGCTTGACGATACTGATTTTTCTGACCCCTCAAGTATTGAGCGCTATGCTGCCAATCTCGATGGCATGACGTTCCGCGATATTCTCGAGCTCGGTATTGCTCCGGAGGGGGAGAGTGCGCCCAAGGACTTTGGCTCCAAGAAGTACAAAGGCGGTATGGGCACTCTTATCGAAGAACGTTACTTTGGCTACAAGGCCAATAGTGACGATCGCCCCGACTTTCCCGAGGCGGGCGTTGAGCTCAAGGCAACGTGTTTTGATGTGCTCAAGAACGGCCGGAAGTCTGCTGGCGAGCGCCTTGTCCTGACCATGATTCCTTATGACCGACCTGTTTCGCTCGACTACGACAGTTCTCACCTCAAGACCAAGCTCAGCAATATCCTGTTGATTTACTACGGCCGAGATCGTTCCATCGATAAATACGACCAACGCATTGAGCGTGCGGTCATGGTTCGTCTGCCCGAAGAGGACATGAAAATCATTCGCGCCGACTACGAGAAGATCATTTCCTATATTCAGGATGGCCGTGCGGACGAGCTTTCAGAAGGCATGACGACTTATCTGGGTGCTTGCACGAAGGGCGCAACTGAGGCCACAATGTGGGCGGACCAGTATTATGAATACTTCAATACCGATACGGGCGAGATTGAGCGCCATCGCGCAAAGCGTCGCGCCTTTTCCCTCAAGCGCTCGTATATGGACTATGTGCTCCATACTTATGTCCTCGGTGCTCCGCGAGTCGGGGAGAGCATTGTTCAGGACGATGGCAAGTCTATCGATTTCGAAAGTTACGTAACTGGACTTATCGAGCGCCATTACGGTGAGACCGATCGTCAAATTGCCGAACAGTATGGACTGGAGTACACGGGCAATAAGGCGCAGTGGACAACGCTCGTTTATCGTATGCTCGGAATCAAAAACAATGCTGCCGAGGAATTCGTCAAGGCAGGCATTTCCGTCCGAACTGTTCGAGTTAACAACAGGGGGCACATCGAACAGGCTATGTCGTTCCCACCGTTTGAGTTCAAGCGTTTGATTGAAGAAGACTGGGAGACGTCGCCTCTTCATGCGTGCCTTGAGACCAATCGCTTTTTCTTCGTTGTGTTCCGTGAGGACCACGATGGCGTGCTGCGTCTCGATCGTTGTTTGTTCTGGGCAATGGGAGAAAACGAAATCGAAGGCCCAGCGAAAGCTTGTTGGGATGAGACGCGAAAGGTAATACGTGAGGGCGTTGAGCTCAATCCGTATCGGGATGCGAGCGGAAAGCTCAAAGTGACTAACAATCTGCCCGGTATGGCGGACAATCCAATTGTTCACGTTCGCCCGCATACGTCAAAAGCGGCTTACAAGTTTGCCGATGGAACAGAGATCGGTGACATCGCAAGGAATGCTTACGAACTGCCCGACGGGCGCTGGATGACGAAGCAATCGTTCTGGTTCAACAAGGGCTACCTGGAGCATATTCTGGGGCTGTAGCGTTTCGAGATTATTTAACAATCAACCCCTGCTCCTCGATACCTCGATGTTGCCCCTACAAATAAATCCCCTCACCGAGTTGCTTGTGGAACTCGGCGTGATGGTCGCGTGCCCAGGTAAAGAGCGCCTGGTCAAAGTCGGTACGCGTGGCCGGGACGCCAAAGACGCCGGCAACTTCGACGCGTATAAACTCCAGTGCCGGCAGCTTGTTGATGGCAGTGAGGGCAAACGGGGACGAGGGCTCCTCGAACAGATAGCGGCTGCCTTGCAGCGCGTCGCAACTGGTGCACGTGTTGCCGAGCGACGGGGCTTTGGAGGCTCGCGCGCCTACGGGCTTGTAGCCGCAACGCTTATGAAGGTAGTCGCGGATCTCGCCCGGCACGCAGCCAAGAGCGGGCACGATGGCGAGTGCGTTGGTGTTGGCCGTGTCGATGGCAATGTGCCCGGCTTCGTTGGGCGTGTGCGCGATGGCGATGCTCTTGTCGTTATCGGTTCGATAGGGAATGCCGAAGGCCGCGACCGAGGTCTCTTTGTGACACTTCCAGCACTCGCGCTTGCCCAGTACTAGATATATATACGGTGCTGAGGGGTCGGATCGGTCAACACCGGGCAGCCACTCGGCAAAGGGCTCGGGGTTGACGCCGCTGGGCACATACCAGATCTTCTTGGTCCGGTCCCATTTGGCGCCCAGCGCCTTGGCTTCTTCTTTGTGCGAAAAGGGGACATCGAGCTCGGTGCGCATAGCGGCTCCTTGGTGCTGCAGGTGCAAGTGGCTCAAGGATACCGCAGGGCGCAGACATCGCGGCGTTTTGCTGAGAA
Organism: uncultured Collinsella sp.; assembly: GCA_900544205.1. Lineage (GTDB taxonomy): Bacteria > Actinomycetota > Coriobacteriia > Coriobacteriales > Coriobacteriaceae > Collinsella. The sequence continues at coordinate 5,646 of UQUG01000004.1, read as the reverse complement.
GTTGCGGCTCGGATGGGTTCGAGACGCGTTGGTCTCGGCCTCGGTGGCTATTGGGGCGGTTTTGATTGACTGCGGAGTCAGCCGGGATAGGCACTTGGGTCGCTGACGTGGTTTTGTGCATGGGCAGGGCGGTTGGAGCTGCTAGCTGATTTGGCGACATAAAACAAAACAGCCCAGAGGACATAGCCTCTGAGCTGCGAACATTTGGTGGGCGTTAGAAGATTTGAACTTCTGACCTCTTCCGTGTCAGGGAAGCGCTCTCCCCCTGAGCTAAACGCCCGATCAAGGGTGCGCAAGCGCGCAAAGGATAATATAACGGAGCCTGAACTCGGTGGCAAGAACATTTTTAAAAATCGCTTACATTGTGGAATTCGGGGGCTTTGTCGTATCCATTTCAAAAGAGCCTGCTGCCGCGATTTGGCTGTCGCATAATGCAAGGCCATTGCGGTATCGAGCTATGGAAAGACGCCTGCGGAATTGTCCTACCGATAAGCGGACAAGCCTCCAGCTGGTGACTTCGCCGTGGTAAGGTAAGCCGAATTGTTTCCAGGCTGTTTCGGGGGAGTGGAATGAGCAAAGAGTGTGTCGAGCAGGTCGAAGGCGCAGGGGCTTCGGTGCCGATGACCGATATATCGAACATTGATGTTCCCGAGGGCACCGACGAGCTCAGCCGCAACACCCGTCGCGCATGGCGCGACCGCCTGAACAGCGCTTCGACGCGCAAGATGATCACGGGCGTCTTGGCTACGCTGGTGGGCGGTTCGTTTTGGGGCTTTTCGGGCACCAGCGCGAGCTTTCTGTTCGATACCTACCACGTCGACACCTTGTGGCTTATGAGCGTGCGTCAGATTCTCGCCGGCCTGCTCTTTATGGCCGTGGTTGTTACGCGCGACCGCGAGCGCCTGATTAAGCTCTGGACCACACCCGCCGATCGCAAGCAGCTGCTGCTCTTTACCGCTTTTGGCCTGCTGTTCAACCAGTTTTGCTATCTTTCGGCCGTGCGCCTGACCAATGCCGGAACCGCGACGGTGCTCCAGTGCCTGCAGCTCGTTATCATCATGGGCTACGCCTGCGTGACCGATCGCCGCATGCCGCGTACTCGCGAAGTCATCGGCATTGGCCTGGCTCTGGGTGGAACCTTTTTAATCGCCACCGGCGGCGACCCTACCAGCCTGAATATCTCGCCGCTTGGCCTGGCAGCAGGTCTTATGTGTGCGGTCAGCGCCGCGTGTATGGCGGTGATTCCCGCCAAGATCCTGCCCGAATACGGCAGCCCCATCGTCACGGGCTCGGCAATGCTCACGGCGGGCGTGGTCTCATGTGTCTTCGTGCAGCCGTGGGCGCATATGCCGGCGCTCGACGCTGCCGGCGTCGAGGCGCTCGCGGTGTTCGTGGTTATCGGCTCGTTTTTTGCTTACATGCTCTATATGCAGGGCGTTAAGGACATCGGCTCGGTGCGCGCGAGCCTCATCGGAACTGTGGAGCCGGTTTCGGCGACCATCACCAGCGCCGTTATGCTGGGCACGGTGTTTTTGCCGACCGACCTTATCGGCTTTGTCATGATCATCGTGATGATGTTCCTCACAGTGTAGCTAGCGCCGCCGCCAAGACAGAAAAGGTGTTGTGCCGCATTTTCGCCAATTGACGTCCGTGTCTGGAGTTTAGCTGTCGATGCTCAAAATGCCATAAACTGGTAACGTTATGGATTTTTTCATTGCGACTCAATTGCGAGGATTTCTTTATGGCTGGTAATCACTTTAAGGGCAGCGATAGCGGCCGCCCTGCAGTTCCGCCGCGTCCGAACGGGGCTGGTAAGGCCGGCACGCCGGGCGGCGCTGGACAGGGCGGTTCCGGTAAGCGCGTGTCCCCGGGCGAGACGGCGATGTTTACCGCTCTGTACGAGCAGTCTCAAAAGGCAAAAAAGACCGGCCGTGCAAGAGGAAATGTCTTTGCGGACAGTGCAACCTCCGCGTCGCAGCCGAGCGGGGCTCCTTCGGTACCCGCGAACAACGCGGGTGCTGCCAACGCCGCGAATGGCGCCGGCAGCGTTAATGCCGGCAAGGCCGCCAACAATACTCCCTCTGCCGGTGGCGCGGGGCTTACGGGTAACCTTGGCACGATTTACACCGGCGCCTCCGAGACTGGCACGTTCGCCCGCCTGGATGATAGCGGTGCCGAGTTTGCGGGCTCGGGTTCCAAGGAAGATTATTACGATTTTGGTTTGAACTACGGTAGCGACGCTTCGTCGAGTTCGACCTCTGACGGTCTGGTCCGTCATCGCCATCGCAAGGGCGAGCGCAAAAAGCGTCACACCGGCGCCATTATTGCCGCTGCGGTCGCGGTGCTTCTCGTTGCGCTTGGCGCAAGCGGCTTTATGCTGCTTAACTCGGCAAAGACCGTAAAGAGCGAAGCGAAGGAGGCTGTCGAGATTGTCGGTGGCCTTAAGGACAAGGTCACGTCGGGCGATTTTTCGACGCTGCCTGACGACGCGAAGAAGATCGATGAGCTCTGCAACAGCATGAAGGCGGAGACCTCGAGCCCGCTGTGGACGGCGGCTTCGTTTATCCCGGTGTATGGCAGCGATATCAATGCGGCCCGCACCATGATTGATGCCCTGTCCGATGTCTCGAGCAACGCGCTGGTTCCCATGGCCGATAACCTCTCGCAGGCCACGCCCGGCAAGCTGTTCCAGGACGGCATGATTAACGTGTCCGCGCTACAGGCCGTTGCCGATTCGCTTTCCGATAGCTCCAAGGTGTTCAAGAGCGCCAACGAGAAGGTTCAGGGCATTGGCGATACTCATATTTCCCAGGTGACCGAGCTGGTCGATAAGGCCAAGGACGGCTTTGCCACCCTCAACGGTGCGGTTGACGCGGCGGAGAAGGTCGCCCCCGTCCTTCCCCAGATGCTCGGCGCCAACGGCCAGACGCGCAACTACCTTATGTACGCCATGAACAACGTCGAGATTCGTGCTTGCGGCGGCTTTGGCGGTTCGCAGGGCCTGATTTCGGTCACTGACGGCCAGATGTCGATTGGCGAGTTTGTTCCCCGCATTGGACTCAGCGAGGATGAGGCAGTCGAGAGCGTCGACGAAGAGGATGAGGCGCTGTTCGGCAACCACAGTAACCTGTACAACTCGGGCAATACCTATTCGCCTGATTGGCCCCGCAACTCGCAGCGTGTCGCCGCGCTGTGGAAGTCCCAGTATGGACAGGACGTTGATGGCGTCATCGGTATCGACCCGGTGTTCCTGCAGTATCTGCTGGGCCTGGTCGGTAACGTGTCACTGCCCGACGGAACGGTTGTCGACGGCGCCAACGCCGCAAAGGTCCTCATGCACGATGTGTACTGGAACTATCCGGTCGAGGAGTCTGACGGCATCTTTGCATCCGTCGCCAGCGCTGCCTTCGACAAGATTCTTGGCGGTATCGGCGATGTCGATGTTGCGAAGCTTGTCAGCGCCGTTGAGCGCGGTGCCGAAGAGGGCCGCCTGATCGCGTGGATGAGAAACGATGATGAGCAGAATGCCATCAAAGAGACGGGCATTGACGCTTCGCTGCCCAATCCGGATGACCCGAGTGCCGATCCTGTTGCCGGCGTTTACTTTAACAACCTGAGCTTCTCCAAGCTCGACTGGTACCTGAACGCTGATACGCAGATTGGCCAGGGCATCAAGAACGGTGACGGCACGTGCTCCTATCGCATCACCGTTACCCTGACGAACATCATGACGCAGGAGGAGGCTGGCAAGCTGCCCGACTACGTTGCGGCGAGCGCACCCGATGCCGCGCGTGACGACGAGCGTCTGAATGTCTCACTGTTTGCCCCGACGGGCGGCAACATTACTGATCTGACCGTCGAGGGCACCCAGTTTGGTCTCGGCGCCGCTACGTGGCATGGAATCCCCTTCTATTCGGGCACCGTTGACCTGCATGCTGGCGAGACGACGACGATCACGTATACGCTGACCACGTCGGCCGAGGCGGGGGACAAGCCGCTTACGCTGCGTCAGACTCCTACATGCCAGGCGGCTCGCGACAGCGCGTCGGCGTAGGGTTTTTCTGGTAGCGCAGATAATCGAGTACCATTTTGGGGCGGACAGGCAATCTGTTCGCCCCTATTTTGTAAGGAGAGCGCATGAAGTACTTTGGCACCGATGGCTTTCGCGGCGAGGCCAACGTTGGGCTGACGGTAGAGCACGCTTATAAGATTGGCCGTTTTGTGGGCTGGTATTATGGCGCCAACCGCAGTGCTAAGGCGCGCGTTATCGTGGGCAAGGACACACGTCGCTCGAGTTATATGTTCGAGGCGGCGCTGGTGAGCGGTCTGGTCGCGAGCGGTGCGGACGCCTATATGCTGCACGTGATCCCGACGCCGGGCGTGGCGCATCAGACCGTGGAGGGCTGCTTCGATTGCGGCATCATGATCAGCGCGAGCCACAACCCGTTTTGCGATAACGGCATTAAGCTCGTCAATAGCGACGGTTTTAAGATGGACGAGGACGTACTGGAGCTCATCGAGGACTACATCGATGGCAAGAGCGAAGTTCCGTTGGCCACGGGCAACCACATCGGTGCCACGGTGGACTACATGCAGGGCCGCAACCGCTACATTGCTTCGCTCATTGCAAGTGCGAACTTTTCGCTGCAGGGCGTCAAGATCGGTATCGACTGCGCCAACGGCTCGGCTTCCTCGGTGGCCAAGCCGGTGTTTGACGCACTGGGCGCCGATGTGCGCGTGATCAATGCCGCGCCCGACGGCTTTAACATCAATGTCGACTGCGGCTCTACGCATATTGAGCGTCTGCAGCGCCATGTGGTGGAGCAGGGCCTGGACGTGGGTTTTGCCTACGATGGCGATGCCGACCGCTGCCTGGCCGTGGATGAGCGCGGTCGCGTGGTAGACGGCGACCAGATCCTGTACGTGTGCGGCGTGTATCTGAACAAGCACGGTCGCCTTTCGGGCGGTACCGTGGTGCCGACGATTGCCAGCAACTTTGGCCTGATCAAGTCGTTGGAGCTTGCCGGTCTGAGCGCCGTGACCAGCGGCGTGGGCGACCGTCACGTGTATGCCAAGATGCGCGAGGGCGGCTACAGCCTGGGCGGCGAGCAGACGGGCCATACGATCTTTGGCGATATCGAGCGCACGGGCGACGGCATTATGACCTCGCTGCGCGTGATGGAAGTGATTCGTGCCGAGCGCGAGACGCTCTCGCAGCTCACGGCTCCGTGCAAGCTGCTGCCGCAGGCGCAGGTGGCCGTGCGCGTGGCGGACAAGGACGCCGCGCTCGAGAACATGGGCGTGCAGAACGCCATCGCCGAGGCCGAGGTTGCGCTGGCAGGCGAGGGCCGCGTGCTCGTGCGCAAGAGCGGAACCGAGTCGGTTATCCGCGTGCTGGCCGAGGCGCCCGACCAAGCATCTGCCGATGCCGCCATGAAGCGCATCGCCGCCGCGCTGGAAGCTCTGTAAGGTAGTCATTGGGGACGTTCTTAAACAACTAGGTGGAAAGGGGACGCCGCGGATTGGTTCCGCGGCGTCCCCTTTGCGTTTCAAGACTTTAGTCTGCTGGCCGCGCAGCGGCCAGCTTTAAACCACCCGCTACGCGGGTGGAGACAAACGGCTTTACAAAGCCACCCCTCCGACCGA